>JBBIPD010000124.1:0-8266 GCA_037443025.1 Chloroflexota bacterium | reverse complement strand
CCTAACAGATTTGATGTTCATGATATACTCTGAGCAACGATTTTCATCCGGCGGGGTTTTCATATATGACAAGCCTCGCCGTAATTGGTGAGGAAAATGCTTGAACCGAACGATGAGACAGCCTTGGTGAGAGCTGCCAGTGGCGATGCAGATGCCTTCGGAATCCTCTACGAACGGTATGTGACCCGGATTTATACCTACATTTATTACCGTACCGGGAACAGCGACGACGCCGAGGATCTGACCGCAAGAGTTTTTTATCGGGCAATGCGCCATATTGGCAATTATCACCAGCGTGGATTGCCTTTTTCAGCCTGGTTGTATCGCATCGCCCACAACCTGGTGGCAAATTGGCATCGCGATCACAGCCGTCGCAAAGAGATACCTCTGGATGAAACGTTGATAACCCGCCAGATCAGCGAGCATCCGGAGCATGAGGTGGTTTTGAATGAGGAGCGAGAAAGGCTGTTAAAAATCATACGCAATTTACCGGATGACCGCCAACAGTTATTAATCCTGAAATTCGTTGAACATCTGTCGAATCACGAAATTGGTCAAATCATGGGGCGATCCGAGGGAGCCGTCAAAAGCCTGTATCACCGTACTCTTCTAAGCCTGCGGCAAGAATACGACCTTTTTGAGGATGAATGGTTGTCCAATAACGACGGAAAAGGAAACAAAAGGTAGAGTTCTTAAGATGAAAGGTATAACCATGAGATTTATAAAGCGGGGATATCTAAAGGAATATAATCATTTCAGCAAACTGGAAGCAGCAATGGAGAATGCTTTCCAACCAGTTACGCCGCGCCCTGAGTTCGTGCGCCGATTGCGCAGGGAGATTGCGACCCAATATTATGCAATTCAAGATCAGGCGGTTGCCGATCGACAAAAACAAGCGCTGTTAATCAGCGCGGGTTTATTCGGGGTGATTTTAACCCTGATGATGGGAATCAGGATCGCCGCCTCCCTGATTGCGATGCTGGTTCTGTTATTACAGTGGAAAAGACCATCGGCAATCCGCTTGCCGGCGCCTGTCCAATCGAGGAAATAATCGGGGGTTATTCTCACCGGAAAATCGCCGCTCACTATGTAGATGAGCCTTGGCTCAACTGTTGCGGAGCAGAAGCAACAACATGGTTGTTGGCGTTCTGGCGTGAATGCTGTGAGACAGATTGGCTGACATATGGACCAAAGAGCCTGTCTGGACACTAAAGCGATCATTGCCCAATGTCAGGTCTGCCTCACCCGAAACAATGTAAAGCATCGCCGGCATTGATGCCGTGTGCTCGGAAAGTTCTTGACCAGGGGCGAATCCAAATAACACCACCTTTACCTTTTCATCAGAATGAATTGTGCGGCTGATGATGCTATGTCCTGGTATTTCCGGTATCTCCTGAGCAAGGTTTTGGAAAAAAATATAATCTTTATCCATGGTGTTGTCCCTTCTAGCGGTTAAGGTGGACTCATCTTTGGATATCTGTGTCCTGACCGAGCCGGTTGATCAGCCAGCGCACTTCTGCTATCAGGTCCACGTCCAGGGGTAATTTGTAATCCGGCGTCACTTTGATCAAGAAGTGTAATGCAACCCGGCGTAAATCTTCGGGTGTATTGGGGAGATCACACAAGATACGCAATCGGTCATAGGCGCTTTTCCCAGGATCCGGGTATCCTTTTCTCTTGAGGTAATTTCCAATTGCGATACCGGCAGCGCGGCGCGCACAGACTCGAGCCATCCCTTCATTACCGCTTTTTCTTGCAGACTCTGCTCTATCTAATTCTTGCTCAATCGAAGATGCATCGGGGTGGTTATCCATTTTGGGTATTTTATCACGGGTAATTTGTCGCTTGACTGGAAGGCGGACAGGCAATAAAATCTGTTTTGAGATGACGCGTGATTTACGCAAGTATGCCCGCCAGACGAATGTTCGCCTTTTAGCGGGTTTTATTTTGCTGCTTTTTATAGTTGGCGATGGTCTGGTTTTTATTTTTTACGGAAGAGATGCGGCTTTACTGGGCTTGTTTTGTACCTTTTTGGGCATCGCGCCATTGATTTTAATCGGCTTGACTTTGTGGATAATAGATGTGGTTGTCCACAGGCTGGACAGAAGCTAGCACCAGGGGCGGCTTTGGTTCAATCGGTCATCCACCATGGCTGAGAGATTCATTCGTCACATCAATGGTTGGACTGTCCGCCAACAATCGCCCGAGTCTGCAGGACCTCATCCAACGATTCTTCTGCTCCATGGTTGGACAGGCGATGAAGATTCAATGTGGGTGTTTGCCCCTCGCCTGCCCAAAAACGCAATTTTATTGGCGCCTCGAGGGTTATATAAAGCTCCTGGAGGCGGGTATGGTTGGCATCTCCATACACATAACCAATTCCCCTGGGTGGATGATTTTCAAAACGCCATCGAATCGCTGTTGGAGCTTCTGACCGAAAACAATTTCCCCCAGGCTGATTTAAGAGCCATTCACCTGGTGGGTTTCAGTCAAGGCGCGGCGCTTGCCTATGCCCTGGCGTTGCAACACCCGGCAATGGTAGCAAATCTGGTGGGTTTATCCGGTTTTCTTCCCCAGGGTGCTGCGGCTTTAGCGCGCAATCGCCCCCTGCTTGGTAAGCGGGTTTTCATCGCCCATGGCACCCTGGATGATCAGGTACCGGTTACCATGGCTCGTCAAGCGGTGGAAATATTAGAACAAGCTGGCGCTCAGGTTTCATATTGTGAAGATCATGTGGGGCATAAGCTGAGCGCCAGTTGCTTTCGAGGCTTGGAGAATTTCTTTGCAATCTAAGCTATAAGAAACTTTCTAAAAAGTTTCCAACCTCCTGCATGTTGAAAACCGGTCCGTCCACACAAACGAGTTTCTCTCCCAGATTACACCGTCCGCATTTCCCTATACCGCAGTGCATCCGGGCTTCGAGGGTGACGTAATTTTGTTCTGGTTTAAATCCTAATTGCTCCACCAGCATTTTATTCACAAAGTGAATCATTATAGGCGGACCGCAGGTGATCGTAACCGAATTGATGGGTGATGGTGCGACTTTCTCTAACAGGTCTGTGATTAATCCAACATTGTGATCCCACTTAGGGTCAGGTACGTCTACCGTGAGGTGTAATTGCGTATCTGGAGCGTTTCGCCATTCTTCATATTCGTCTGTGAAAACAAGCAGAGATGGGTGACGGGCTGCCCAGAGGATTGTGAACCGACCATAATCTGAACGGTGGTCGAGAACTGTCTGGATGACCGGACGCAGCGGCGCTCCGCCAATGCCTCCGCCGAGGACAATGATGTCCTTGCCCTTAAAGGATTCCATAGGAAAACAGTTGCCGAGCGGACCCCGTACGCCCAGAATATCGCCTTCGCCCAATTCGTGCAAACCGGTGGTCACTGACCCCAAACGCTGTATTGCAAAATCTAACACGTCTCCTCGTTCTGTGGTAGAGGCGACTCCGAAAGGAGCTTCTCCAATACCAAAAGCAGAGAGAAAGGCAAACTGCCCGGGACGACAGCTTTTGAAAGCTTCCTGACCCCCGTTCAGCAGACGAACACTGAAGAGTTTTATCTCTGCACCCAGTTCTCGGATTCCTACAACCCGACCCAGGTATGGTTCCATAGGATTGTGGTTATTCAGGGTCATCTTCCATTCACCTTTTTCGCTTATGCTACTTCGACAGAGACCTCTTGCGCCATGTGTTGCAATACTTCGGTAATATCAACCCCTGCCGGGCAAACATCAATGCACCGACCACAACCGGTACAGGCAGCGGGACCGTATTGCAGGGGGAAATAGTAAAACTTGCAGTAGAAGCGATTTTTCAAGCGCTGCCCCTTTTCTGGACGAGGGTTGTGTCCTCCCGCTATGCGACGGTAGGCTTCGCCCGCGCAGCTATCCCAGCAACGGATTCGCTCATAGGTTTGGGTCCCTGCTTGATAGGTCAACGGTTCATCACGGACATCGAAACAACGACATGTGGGACAAACGTAGGCGCAAGCGCGGCAACTGAGGCATATCTCGCTGACCGCGTCCCAGTAGGGATCGTTGAAGGATAATCGCCAGGCATCCAAAGGCGGATAATCTAACACTGCATGTATCTTGCTCCAATCCTTTTTTACTCGCTCACCGAAGAATGGATTGGTTATCATTGGAAACCGCTCTTGGAGAGCAGCGCCTTTTTCAGAAACCGTTTGAACCAGATATCCGCCAACTACTTCTTCCAGTAATATATCCAGATAACGAGGATCGTCTGGCGCGCTTCCCATGGAAGTGCAGAAGCAGGACTGCAACATCTCTTTACATGCTAACCCAATCAGTACCGATTTTTCTCTTCGCTGAGCGTAATATGTATTAATCGGATCTGTGGATATGAAGAGAGCATCCAGGGCTTGCAATCCATGGGCGTCACAGGGTCTGACTCCGAATAAAACCTGTTCTGGCGGCGGCTCGGATTGGATGATGCGCACATCTTGCCCATGTTTTTCTATTGTGAACAATCTTTCTGTTGGCGGGAACAGAGCATCCTTTATCGGCATGACAGGGCGGGAATAGTCCCAGAATATATCCGCAGCGCTGTTTGCTTTGCGGTACAGGACAAAGCCATCAACGTCCCTGGGGGCAATCAGTAACATGTGCGCCGCAATCTGGTCCAGCCATAGAGCGAGATGCTCCCTGGATATGAACCTGACGGAAGCCGGAGGGTTGGATTTCAAGCTCATGGGACAACCTCCTCGCCTGATAAAGCCGTGACAAATGGTGTTGGTTTGGGAGTCAGCCCAGCCTGGTAGCCAAACAATGCAGCTACCTCTTCAGCGACCCTCTGGTTCAGGAAACTAATCGGTATCTCCATAGGACACGCCCGTTCGCATTCATCGCAGCCAATGCAGCGTCCAGCCAGGTGGTATGCTCTGCCCAGGTGAAATGAGCGCTTCTCATTGAGTCCTATTCCTTCCCATCCAAGGGATGGACCGACCCAGAGAGAATCGTCCCGCTCGTACAGGCAGGTAGGGCAGTCGCATACGGGACAAGCCTGGCGACAGGCATAACAACGAATACAACGATCAAATTGCCGCAGCCAAAATTCCATCCGTTCGATTGGAGACATTCCTTTTACTTCATCAATCCACTTCGGCCTCTGTTGAGAAGTGGGGGAGGGATTAATGTTCAGTTGTTCATTTCCAATCACGGTATCGGCGATTCGAGGCGACCTCTGTGCGCATTCCTGGCAGCGGTCTTGTAGGGTCTGCGTCCTTTCGGTGATTGTTTTCCCTGAAGAATGAGGTTGTTCTAAAATACCCTGACAGACCATCCCAATCAGATGCACTAACTCTCTTTCGTATCTTTTCTCTGCCAGGTGGATATTTATTGCCCGTTCATCGCATGGCTTGACAACCACAGCGATTTTCTGGTGACGATTGGGGTCGCTTTTATTCGGGATTGGTTGAAGTATGTGATTCAGGTATGTGGTCAGGTTATGGGTACAGTCTTGATTCCAGACCAATCTGTCAACCTCTTCAGGATGATAGATAAAAACCGGTCTGGTGCGATTACGAGGAGTGGTTTCATATCCGATGACACAGCTTACCTGACCACTCGAAAGCAGCTCACGCGCCGTGTCGCGCATTGCCTGGGCGCTTGCCAGTAATTCTTGCAGATTAAATTGGGCTTGAGTTTCTTCCCTGAACATTTGGGTAAAAACAGGCTTGTATGGGTAGGTTTGGTTTTCGACCCGCCAGGGATTTGGTCCTAGCCGACGGACCGTCTCGGTGAACTCGGTCACAATTCTACTGAAACGCTCCCCTTCAGAAGCCGAAACCCAGTCCAGGCGGAGACGCTCTGGCTCAAGCCCGGTAAATTCCAATAAAGCCTTAAGCACGGGAATGCGCTTTGCAGTCCGATGATTTCCGCTGTCGTAGTGGCATTCGCCGATATGACAGCCAAGAACCAGAACCCCATCGGCTCCCTGGTCAAAGGAACGCATAATCAGCTCGGGTGAAACCCGCCCCGAGCAAGGAACACGGATCGAGCGGAAATTTGCTGGCGATTTCAATCTGGCTATGCCGGCGGTATCTGCTCCGGTGTAGCTACACCAGGTACACAGGTAGGCAATGATTTTTGGTTCGTACATCAATGCAGCCTCCTTTTCACGCCAGTGCGCCGATCATTTCGTTGATTAACTGCTGATCGGTATAATGCAGCAGGGTAATGGCTTTGTTGGGGCAGGCGCCGGCGCAGGTGCCGCAGCCCTTACACAGATACTCGTTCACCCTGGCAACCCGTTGTCCGTTTTTCTGATTGATCACGTAAAGCTCGATAGCGGCATAGGGGCATGCCTCGACGCACTGTCCACACCCTCCGCAGCGGTTAACTGCCACTTCGGCGATGGTTGGATCCATGAGAATGACGCCCCGGTCAATTTTTGAGAGGGCGGCGGCAGCGGCTGCTCCAGCCTGAGCAACGCTATCCGGGATATCTTTTGGACTCTGGCACGCGCCTGCCAGATAAATCCCTTCATTGGATGTTTCCACTGGCGCGAGTTTGGGGTGGCGTTCGAGGAAGAAGCCATCGCGACTGCGGCTTACGCCAAAGAGATGGGCGACATGCGCTGTATCATTCTGCGGTTCAAACCCGGTCGAAAGGATTACCATGTCCACCTCGACCTGGGTGGGTTGATTGTAGAAAGCCTCATCCCACTCGACAACCAGTTTGCCGTTGTTCTGATGGATACGGTGGATTTTTCCATGGTAGAAATGGACGCCTTTACGCCGGGTGCGGTTGTAGAATTCCTCATAGTCTTTGCCGAAAGTGCGCATATCCCGAAAGATTTCGTACACCTCCGCATCAATATAGTCGCGCACAAGCTGAGCAAGTTTGAGAGAGTACATGCAACAGGCTCTGGAGCAGTACTCATGGTATTTGTCATCTCGACTGCCCACACAATGGATAATCGCCACGCTCTCAGGCTTGCTGCCATCTTTAAGACGCACTTCACCGTTCGTTGGACCGCTGGAGTTTATCAATCGCTCGAATTCCAGGGCGGTGATGACATTGTCCAGTTTGCCATAGCCAAGTTCTGGAGCAATCTGGGGGTTGAAATCCTTAAAGCCGGTAGCCAGAATGATCGTACCGACCTCCAAATCCACATAACTGTCCCCCATCTCATGGTTGATGGCGCCTCTTTCACATGCAACCACACATTCCAGGCACTCTGAACACACTCCGCACCGCAGGCAGCGAGACGCCTCCATCAGCGCTTCTTCTTCAGTCAATGCCAGGTCAACTTCGCGGAAATTTAGCCTCCGTTCTTCTAACGGAATACTGGAAATTGGGATGCGGCGGTGTGGACTGGATTCCCCGTTCCGAATTTTGGTTTCAATTTCCTCAGGTTCCAGTACGACAACCGGTAATTTACGCGGTTCTTTAATCCCTTTCTCGCCTCGCAGATAGCGGTCGATGCTCCGAGCAGCTTTGTGACCCTCGCCAATGGCGTCAACGACGAAGAAAGTAACACCCCGATGGACGTCGCCAGCGACAAATACTCCGGGCATGGTAGTCATCATGTTTGGATCGCTTTGGATGCCAACCGGGAAGCGGGTGTTGATGCTGCCATCTTGAGGCAGAAAAGAGAAGTCCGGACCTTGACCAATCGCCCAAACGACAAGATCGGCAGGTAAGACGTGCTCGGTGCCTGGAATTTCATCCATGTCCGGGCGACCATGTTTAAAACCGCGGAAGTTTATTTCCACACAGCGAACCCCAACGATTTTGTCGTTCTGGACTACGATTTCTTTGAAGGTGCGACCAGGACACAGGATTACACCCTCTTCCTCGGCTACACCAATCTCCCAGGCAAAGCCGGGCATTTCGCCACGGGGTTCCAGACATGCCATCCGAACTTCAGCAGCGCCCAGGCGAAGCACAGTTCGGGCAGTATCCAACGCCACATTTCCGCCTCCCAGGACAATCACCCGCCTGCCGGTCATATCAATCGGCTTTCCCAAACAGGTTTGTTTGAGCACCTGCAAACTGAGCAAGTTATCGGGATGATTAGAATTTCGGATAGGCAGTTTCTTCGCCACGTGGGCGCCTGTTGCAATCAGGACGGCATCGAATTTCCCCTTGCCATCCCGGTTTTCCAGTAATGCCGGGATATCGTCAACCCAGGTGTTGAGACGCAGCTCCACCCCTTCCTGTACGATTTGTTCGATTTCCCAGTCCAGCAACTCAGATGGCAGGCGGTGAGGCGGGATGCCCACCCGCATCATCCCA
>JBBIPD010000123.1:0-8267 GCA_037443025.1 Chloroflexota bacterium | reverse complement strand
CAACCTGCTCGCAAACGCCTCATCTGCCATCTTGAATATGACCCCAACTCAAATATATGCTTACCCCGCTCTGTACCAAATGGAGATGATGCAATTGCGGGAGGCGTTAAACGTAATGCTTGCCAGGGACATCCGCCCGGTCAATCTCCCTGGGACGCCTGTCGTCTCTTTGGCATTCGCCGTCCGCCAACTGCCGCCCTGGTTATCCAGACCGCTGCTGGTGCGTGCAGTGGGGGGCGGTCGAGGGGAAAAAATGCCTTCGTTCCATCTGGATTTATATGGCGGGAGGGGAAAGAGCGAAGTGGAATTCCTCAATGGGGCGATTGTGCGCTACGGGAAGGAACATGGCATCCCCACCCCGGTTAATCATTTTCTGACCGAGACATTAAAATCCCTTACCGAAGGGAAAATCCCCCTGGATACGTACGCCGGCAAACC
This sequence comes from Chloroflexota bacterium, assembly GCA_037443025.1. Taxonomy (GTDB): domain Bacteria; phylum Chloroflexota; class Anaerolineae; order Anaerolineales; family UBA4823; genus JAQBDA01. The sequence continues at coordinate 7,829 of JBBIPD010000123.1, read as the reverse complement.
AGATAAATTCCTGGATGATCTGAAAAATTCAGCCCTGGAAAAATAGTCTCCCAAGCCATCCACACCGGTAATAGGGATTATCCACTCCCCTTTATTACCCCGTAAAACAGGGGCAACGGTTCAACCGGCTCATCGCTCCAGACGTGCGCCTCGAGCAGGCGCGGACGCGCCTCCTGCAGTGTGGCTTGATGAGCTGCGTGAATCGTGAATAAGGGTTCGCCAACCTCGACTTTATCTCCAACTTTATGGTGGACGACGACCCCAACACTGTGATCAATGACATCTTCTTTCTTCGATCGCCCTGCCCCTAACAAGACCGCCGTTTCTCCAACGGTTCGAGCGTGGATGGCTTTTAAATAGCCAGATCGATCCGCAAAGGTCGTTTCAACCAGAGCTGCTGCAGGTAGGCGATCCGGGTTTTCGATGTAACTTACGTCTCCCCCCTGAGCGGCTACCAAAGCTTTGAATCGCTCCCAACCCTGACCCTCATCCAACGCCCGGCTCGCAAGCTGCTTTCCAATCTCTTCATCTGACGCAACCCCGCCCAAGGCAAGCATATGACCCGCCACCACCAGGCAATGTTCTCGAAAATCTGGCGGACCACCTCCGTGGAGGGTTTCAATGGCTTCTTTCAACTCAAGGGCATTCCCGACCGCGTGCCCCAAGGGCTGGTTCATATCCGAAAGCAATGCGACCGCCTTGCGCCCTGCCAGATTGGCAATCGAAACCATCAACTCCGAGAGGGTGCGCGCTTCATCCAGGTTGCGCATGAAAGCACCCGACCCAACTTTTACATCCAAAACGATCGCCTGCGCCCCCGCGGCAATTTTCTTGCACATCACCGAGGATGCTATCAGGGGGATGGATTGAACCGTACCGGTCACATCCCGCAGAGCGTATAGCTTGCCATCAGCCGGCGCCAGGTCTGTGGTTTGCCCCGTCAGCACCAGCCCAATCTTGCCAAGTTGATCTAAAAATTCCCGGGTTGAGAGGTCGGTGCGAAAACCAGGGATAGACTCTATTTTATCCAGCGTGCCGCCGCTAAACCCCAAGCCGCGCCCAGACATCTTCCCCACCGCCAGCCCACACGCAGCAACGACCGGCTCCACTACCAGGGTGGTTTTATCTCCCACACCGCCGGTCGAGTGCTTATCAACCGCAATCGGAACCACGCCGGATAAATCCAACATCTCCCCTGAGCGAGCCATCGCCAGGGTCAGGTCGGTCGTCTCACGCGGCGTCATCCCATTCAGCAGCACCGCCATCGCCCAGGCTGCTGCTTGATAATCGGGGATTTCCCCATTTGCATAGCCCTGGATAAAAAAATTTATTTCCTCGGTGCTGAGCTCGTGTTTATCTCTTTTTTTGATGATGATATCTACAGCGCGCATTTTATCCCTTTACAATTCTATTATTAAGACCACTCCCAGAGATGGGTAAGATTATAATCCAAACAAAACGACCATCCGGATAACCTCAACGCCCACGCCGACGCTCATCCAGGGAATATCGGAAATAATTTTTTCACAACCTTGGGGTAAGGACATGGACAAAACAACTCAACTCTACACGTTGGGTCCAGAGGATAAATCCACGCAAGTGATGGCATATACTGCCAATTCCCTCCTTTTGGGCGAAGTGGTAACGAAAAAAGTGATTCGGGTAAGCACCTGGCTGCGCACGCCGATGATGCCTCAGTACATCACCCTTTACTCGGTTCAGCTCATTGATTTCAGCGCACCTGGCACCCCCCGCCCGATGACATTCGACGAACTCTATCTGCCCTCTTCACAAGTGATCGCGTTTCATATCCGACCACCTGCCTGCGACCCACTGGATTATGAACCGAATGAACCCATGCGCAAGATGGAACCTGTAACTGCCCTGGTAGGACCTTTTCGCTTCGATGGCAGCATTCGCATGTCAACCCAGACCAATCTGGAGAACTATCTGGAAGTGGTGAAAGAGGTCTTTACCTCCATGTATGACATCCAGATCAATCCAATCCACTCTCCGGCGATGAAACCATTCGAGGTGCAATACGCCCTCTTGCGCAGAGACCTGGTCTGCTTTTCCCCACGCTCGACAAACTGACAGGCAGAAGAAATTTCGAAAAAGAAACCCATCAAGTACTTCCCCCGCAGATAAAGTTAGTGTAAAATAGATTAACCATATATGGCGATAATTAATCATAAAACCCCATATATGGTGTAATATTTAATTTCAGGGGGGCTGATTGACACCATCTTCTTCTCTATCAGGAGAGGCTTGTGGCGGCGGATCTTGCCCTTGAAATCGAAAATATTCAAAATCAATTGGGGAAATTAACAACATCATTCGGCGACAGTCCTTCACTGGAGGAAGGTCTGTGGTTGGCGTGTTCCCGCCTGCTGGATATCTTGTATCGGTTGCAATCCACCCCTGCTGAGCATTCCACCGAACATCCACTATCTGAAGCCAGCGCTATCGGAAAAGCGGTCGAGACACTTCAAAAATCTCAAAGGGCGTTGTTTGAAATCAGATCGCGTTTCAACGCCATTGTTGAAAGCGAGAGCCTGTATGTTTGCCGGATGCAGCCTGATGGCATGATTACATTTGTCAATCGTTCCCTGGCGCGCTATCTGAACATCTCGCCGGAGGCCATTTATCAACATAATTTCTTTCAGCATCTGAATGAAACTGACGCTCGCGACCTCCTTTCGACGATTTCTGCTCAAGACCAGGCGGCAAAAGAGTTCACAAAGACCTATTCCATCCGAGGCTCAAACGGCGATATTGGATGGCAGCAATGGAATTTTCGCCTGTTTCACGATAGCAGGGGACAACTGATCGAAATCCAGGCAGTAGGTCACGATGTGACCGCCATCAAGCAAGCCGAACTGACCGCCGATAGGCGTAATCGGGAGCTCTCAGCTTTACACACAGCCACTCGCGCTCTCCTGACAACCTTGGACACGGAAACCCTCCTGGGGCAAATCTTAGACGCCGCAATGGGGGCATTGCCAATGGCGCAAAAAGGCACCCTGCACCTGATTGCCAGAGACACAGGGCAGTTAGAACTACGCGCCAGCATCGGCTACGCCGACCCCCGCATTAAAAAGTTTTCCTATTCAGAAAGCAGTGGATATGTCGCCCGGGCTGTGCGCGAACGCCGCCCGCTGCTCTTCCACGAAGCCAGAGACGAGATACCCTCTCCCAGAGGGGATTTGATTCCGGAAATGAATACCATCCGCTCTGCAATCGTCGCTCCGTTGATTTTGCAAGATCGAATCCTTGGGGCAATCTCGCTCGAGTCGGCTGCGCCTTCTGCGTTTAATGACTCTGATTTGCATTTACTTGTGAGCTTCGCGGCAACCGCCACCAACGCAATCCAGAACGCCGAGCTGCACGCCGAGGTGCAAAAACTGGCGATCACCGACGCGCTGACCGGGTTGTACAATCGCCGTGGTCTCTTTGAGCTTGGGGAGCGGGAAATCGAGCGTAGTTTTCGCTTCAAGCGCCCCCTGACTGCAATCATGTTGGACGTTGACCGATTGAAGGACATCAACGACCGCTATGGTCATTTTACCGGAGACCAGGTGTTACGCACGATTGCCACCCACTGCAGCAGACACCTCCGCAAAGTTGATATCCTTGGTCGCTATGGGGGGGATGAATTTGTGATTCTCTTGCCCGAAACACACTTGCGATTGGGTTCAATGGTCGGAGAGCGTTTACGCCGCAGCGTTCAAGATGCTCATTACCCGGTCGAGAATGCGCTTCTAAAGGTGAGCGTCAGCCTTGGAATCGCCGGTCTGACCACAGATGACACCAATTTAGAAACCCTCATCAATCGCGCCGATGTCGCCATGTACGCCGCCAAAGAAAACGGACGCAACCAGGTGACTCCGGTTTAACCCGGGTTCTGACCCTTCAGCCCCTATCCGGTTAAAGCAGCTCCCTGGCTTTTCGCCAGATTTCATCAAACATTTCCCTGGTCAACCGCCCTGTTTGGGTGTTCTGCCGGCTCGGATGATAGGAGGCGATGATCCAGGGCGCCTCATTCTCCGGTAAATAAACCGCCCCATGTGCGAACGTCAGATTTGATAAGGCATACCCATCCTGGCGCAAGAGGCGCAGGGTATTATCAAAGGCAATCCTCCCCAAAGCGACAATCCCCTTGAATTTCAACATATCCATTTCACGCCGGAGGAAAGGAAGACAATTGTTGATCTCTTCTGGCAAGGGTTTGTTTTTGGGCGGAGCGCAGCGACAAACCGCCGAAATATAGATTTGTTTCAGGGTAAGATTATCGCCGACATGCCTGGAAAGCGGCTGGTTGGCGAAGCCAGCCCGATACAACGCATCGTATAAAAAATCCCCAGACCCATCGCCGGTGAACATCCGACCCGTCCGGTTGGCGCCATGCGCCCCTGGGGCAAGACCAACGACCAGAATTGCCCCCTCGCGATCGCCAAAACCCGGGACTGGCTTCCCCCAATATTCCCAATCCCGGTATGCCCGCCGACGTTTTTTAGCTATCTCCTCGCGCCAGGCGACCAACCTGGGGCACTTCCGGCACCCCGTCACTTCTCGTTCGTGTTCTTCCCAGTTGAAATCGCTCATCTATACATCCACCAGGAGGGTTTGTTACAGAATCAACATGGCGTCGCCGAAAGAATAAAACCGGTATCCTTCCCTTTTTGCAATTTCATAGGCGCTCAGGATAAACTCCCGACCTGCAAATGCACTCACCAGCATGATCAATGTCGAACGCGGCAGGTGAAAATTGGTAATCAAGGCATCTACAGCCTTGAAGCGATAGTCTGGCAGAATGTACAAATCGGTTGTCCCCTCAAAGGGAGCGATTGTGTCTCCTGCTGAAGCTCTGTGAGCAGCGCTCTCCAAGGTACGCACACTGGTTGTACCCACAGCCACTATCCGGCTGCCAGACTGGCGCGTCTGATTAACCATTGCGGCGGTTTCGGGGGTCACCTGACACCACTCGGTATGCATCGGATGCTCCTCGGGTTTTGACTCGGTCACCGGCGAAAAAGTGTCAAGACCCACATGCAGGGTCACTGTCGCAAATTTAACCCCAGCAGCTTGCAATTGGTCCATTAATCTTGGGGTGAAGTGTAAACCTGCTGTCGGAGCTGCAGCCGAACCTGGGGTGCGGGCATAGATGGATTGGTATCGCTCGGGGTTCTCCAAAGGGGTATGGATATATGGCGGCAGAGGGACATGACCAGCCATGTCTAGGTATGCCTCGATTGGCTGCTCAAAAGCCACCAGACGGCGCCCTTCGCCAAGATATTCGAGAATTTCCCCATCTGGTCCAGACTCCACCCCAAACTTCACCCCCGGGCGCAACCCCTTGCCCCCAACCAGGACTTCCCAGACATGATCATGCCTTTTGCGCAAAAGCAATATCTCGAATCTGCCGCCGGTGGGAATCTTGCGCGCGTATAAACGCGCCAAAAGCACCCGCGTCTCGTTGAGGACCAACAAATCGCCTGGACTCAAGTAATTCCCCAGATTGTAAAAACGATCGTGGGAGACAGACCCCGTTTTTCTATCCAACACCATCAAGCGCGATGCATCTCGCGGCTCAATCGGCGTCTGAGCAATGAATTCTGGAGGCAACTCGTAATCAAAATCCGAGGTTCTCAAGGGATTAACGATTCAGGTAACGCGCGATGATATTGATAATCACGGTGAGTATGATGGACAGCAGAATCGAGGTGGCTATCGGGAAAAAGCAGGTGAAATTATCCCCTTGAATCCGAATGTCTCCAGGAAGCCGCCCCAGAGGGATTCCAAGCCTGGCAATCAGATAGATTAATCCTCCAATCAAGAAGAGAATCACTCCCAAAATCATTAATAAACGGGCAAAGGAATACATAAAACCAAAATCACTCAAAAAGTTTGGGTTGACTTTGCTTGGGGCTTTCCAATCCCAGATGGGCATAAGCCAAGGGGGTCGCGGTGCGCCCCTGTGGCGTGCGGTCCAGGAAGCCGAGCTGAAGCAGATAAGGTTCAACAACATCCATGATTGTATCCGGTTCCTCGCTGATAGATGCGGCTATCGTGCTCAGACCCACCGGACCGCCGTTGTATTTTTCGATAATCGTGCGCAGCACCCGCCTATCAATATCATCCAAGCCCTGATCATCCACATCCATCAAATCCAACGCCTGGCGGGCGACTGCGCGGGTGATGACGCCATCGGCGCGGACCTCGGCGAAATCGCGCACCCGGCGAAGCAGGCGCAAAGCCACCCGGGGCGTGCCGCGCCCGCGATGGGCGATTTCATCTATCCCCTCTTCGTCAGCCTCAATCCCGAGCACGCCTGCTGCCCGTCTGACAATCTGGCGCATCGCTGGCAGGTCATAATAATCCAGGCGGTGGACTGCACCAAAGCGAGCCCGCAAGGGGGCAGTTACCAATGCCAGGCGGGTTGTCGCCCCAATCACGGTGAATCTTGGCAGCTTTAGCCGGATTGACCGCGCCGAAGGTCCTTTTCCGATGATGATATCCAGGGCGAAATCCTCCATGGCAGGATATAACACTTCCTCGATTGACCTGCCCAGACGATGGACCTCGTCAATGAACAGCACATCTCCGGCGCGCAAGTTAGACAGGATCGCTGCCAGATCACCCGGGCGTTCGATCGCCGGACCGGCGGTAATTTTTATGTTGACGCCCATCTCGTTTGCCAGGATGTGAGCCAGGGTTGTCTTTCCCAGACCCGGCGGACCATAAAAAAGCACATGATCCAACGGTTCTCGTCTCTGGCGTGCGGCGTCAATCAATATTGCCAGCTTTTCCTTTACCCTGTCCTGACCAATCAGGTCAGATAGACGTTTCGGGCGCAACGCCTGATCAAGGCGATCATCCGGTTGAGGTTGAGGGGTCACCAGGCGATTTAAGGCATCGTTCATGCCAAAAATTATAACCTCGAAAAGAGAAAAGAGCAGTTCAATCCCCCGCGGATAAAGCAGCAGATTTGATTTTCGGGTTAGCGCCAGATTGGCAATATCATCTTTGCCTTCATGGGGATATAATTTATAAAACCTATCCCTAAGGAGCCTGCAGATGCCTAATGTATTTCCCTCTTCCCATCCGCTTGTCGCCCACAAATTGACCTTGTTGAGAGATAAAAACACAGAACCCAAAAAATTTCGCGAGCTGGTGCGCGAAATCGCTGCGCTTCTGGCTTACGAAGCCACCCTGGATTTAAACCTCAAACCCAAACATGTCGAAACCCCGCTTGCCCCCTATACCGGCGTGGAGTGCCAGGAAAAAATCGGCTTGGTGCCTATCTTGCGCGCTGGCTTGGGGATGGTAGAGGGAATTTGGAACCTGATGCCTTCTGCCGAAGTCTGGCACATTGGTCTTTACCGAGATGAACGCACATTGAAACCGGTGGAATACTATAACAAACTCCCGGTTGAACCAACCGTTTCAATCGTCTTGATTCTGGACCCAATGCTGGCAACCGGCGGTTCAGCGGTTGCCACCGTGGATGTCTTGAAACGCTGGGGGGTGAAGAAAATAAAATTTGTCGGCATCCTTGGCGCTCCCGAAGGTCTGGCACTGATGGAAAAACATCACCCCGAAGTGCCGATTCACCTTGCCGGCATAGATGAACGATTAAACGAACATGGCTATATTCTGCCAGGCTTGGGAGACGCTGGCGATCGGCAATTCGGGACAGGTTAACCTCCAAAATTCCCAATGGCGCAGATTTCATTCAATATTATCAAAGCCTATCGTCAGAAAACCTTTTGTTTATCTGCTGAACTCCGCATGAAAAATCGGGATGAGGCGGTTGATTTTGTCAATCG
>JBBIPD010000122.1:0-8343 GCA_037443025.1 Chloroflexota bacterium | reverse complement strand
ATTGGCAACTGGCTGAAATCCGGTCCGACCATCCATATGGGGCTGCTGGCGGTTTTTGGGGCGACGCTCATCGTGCGGGTCGCCATGGTGCGAGATTTGTCAGCCCCGCCCTGGGTGGATTCGGTGCACCACGCCCTGATTACCCGTCTCATCATGGAGAACGGCGCATTTCCGGAGAGCTACGCTCCTTATATGGATGTTCAGGCATCCAGTTACCACCCCGGCTACCACGCCGTCCAGGCGCTGTATCTTTGGCTCTCCGGGCAGGACCTGGGAACGGGGATGCTCTTCTTTGGGCAGGTATTGAACGCCCTGAACATCTTTACGGTTTATCTGTTCACGACCACCTTCACCCGCAATCGTCTGGCGGGGTTGCTGGCTGCTCTCGCCTCGGGGATGTTCACCCCCATGCCGGCGTATTACACCAGTTGGGGGCGTTACACCCAACTTTCAGCCCTGTCCATCTTGCCGGTTGCCCTGGCGTTTTTTCTGCGCTCGGGCAGGAGAGAGGGAGAGATGCCCTCACCCATGGCTCTCATCCAGAAACGCTGGCGGGTATGGCTTGCGGGAGGAATCAGCCTGGCAGGTCTGGCATTGACCCACTATCGCGTGGCGGCTTTCTTTGCCTGCCTGGTATTGGCATACGCCCTGGTGGAGGCGATCAGGCTGCTCTTGCGGCGAGGCGCAACCCGCGGCGAGATTGGGCGGCGGGTCGGTTATGCCCGGGCGCTTGGTCTGGGGGTCGGGCTGGCGGGGTTTTTATTGAGCACGCCCTGGTCTCTCGAATCGCTCAAAATCCTGCTCCTACCCCGCCTTTCCGCCTGGCGACCGAGTGCCCCCCAAGCCTTCGAGGGGGTAACCTGGGCGTATCTCAACACCGCCTGGGGGGCTTACGTGATGGCATTGGCAGGCTTGGGCTTCAGCTGGGGGTTGATTCGACGTAGATGGTTCCCGCTGATTCTGGCGCTGTGGGTGGGCTTGCTATTCTTTATCGCCAATCTGGGGGTGTACCGCCTGCCTGGGAGCGGGTTCGTCAACGCCATCTCGGTCACCATCAGCCTGTATCTGCCGCTGGCAGCCCTGGCGGGTTATCTGCTGAGCGAGGTATTCATCTTTATACGCGGGATTGTCCCGCAGAGATGGCAGGGGCTGTATCGCTGGACGCTGGCGGGATTGGGGCTGGTCGCCTGCGTTCTGGCAGCCCGCCCGCTCATCCCCCTGCTCAACCCGGTGACCTTTCTCTACCGCCCGGCAGACCGCCTGGGGATTGACTGGGTGGCGCAGAATATCCCGCCCGGCGAGACGGTGCTGGTGAACCCGTTTGCCTGGGGCTACGGGCAGTACGCAGGGAACGATGGAGGTTACTGGATTTCCGCCAGCGCCGGACGGGTCACCTTTCCGCCGCCGGTGTTGTACGGCTTGAGCAATTCGCCGGAGTACATCCAGAGGGTCAACGCCGTCAGCCAAAAAGTGATTGACCTGGCAGGCAACCCGGAGGATTTGCATGCCCTCCTGCAGGAGCGAGGGATTCGCTTCGTCTATATTGGCGGGCGCGGCGGCGTTCTCTCGGCGCAGGTGTTACGCGACAGCCCGCTCTTTGCGCCGCGCTATGCCCGGGATGGCGTCTTCGTTTTCGAGGTGTTGCCCTGACGCGCTCCCGAAAGGGTATGCAAGAGGAAACCCGCCAGAAACCATCACACACAGGAGGAACCAGATGAGCAAGATGTACAGCTACACGCACCCCCGCCCTTCCCTGAGCGTGGATGTCGTCGTCTTTCGCTCAGAGGGGGGTCAACTTCAGGTCTTGCTGGTGCGGCGCGGGCGACCGCCGTTTGCCGGTCGCTGGGCGTTGCCGGGCGGCTTTGTGGGGATTGACGAATCCCTGGATGATGCCGCCCGCCGCGAGCTTGAAGAAGAGACCGGCTTGCGCCAGGTGGAGGTCAGGCAATTCTATACCTATGGCGATCCCAGGCGCGACCCACGGGGGCGGGTGGTGACGGTGGCGTATTACGCCGTCATCCCGGGCGACGTTCCGGTGAGGGGCGGGGATGACGCCGCCGAGGCGCGCTGGTTTACGGTGGATAATCTGCCTGAACTGGCGTTCGATCACGCCCAAATCATCCAGGATGCGCTCCAACGTCTGCCCCAAAACGGTTAGTATCCGATTGTCTGAACTTCTAAGGGGGATAAACCAGGGCTAATCGTCCTCGTCTTCGTCAAATTCATCTTCGTCATCGAACGGAAAATCCAGCTCGAGCGGATCGATCCAGATGACCTGCAATTCTGCCCGACAGGCGGGACAGGTCACCCGCTGACCGATGCGCAGACGACCGCCAAGGGTGATTTTATAATCGCATGAGGGACATTCAGCCGCCATAACCTCAAAGCTCCTTCACGCAAACCGGCGCTTATACACTCTCCGCTTTTATTACGTTAGTGTTCTCAGGGGGGTGGTCAAACCACATCAGGCGAGGAAAACAGAGGGGTGTCATTGTTGAAATTCCGCCTGAGTATAATGAGGACGGGCAAAAAAATCAAGAGGCGACCATCCCTTTAAATCAGAAGCTTCCCCAAGGGGTATCCTTCGAGAAGCTTCCTCACATTTCCTCGCCAGCATTGCTGCAGGGGAGAAATATTTGCCCCACCATGCCGTGTGCTGCTGAGTTTTGAACCTGCCTTCGCAGGTTGGGTTCCGCTCCAGGACGATCCGCCTTGGCTCCAGCCTATCGCGTCACGCCCGGAAGTCTGGACCCCTGATAGTGGGTGTTGGCTCAAAACCGGGGTGCAGCATCACGCGCACAGCAGGGTCAGCTATCTTATACCATAAAATTGTTTAGCTGAGTAGGTAATTTTAAATTAGAACCGGGTCAACAAAATTGATAGCCCGCGGTAGTTCAGCGCCGCGGGGAAAATTGATGACCCGGCTGCCCTGGAAATGCCCCTTTCACCGGGAAAGATTGCGTTTACAAGCGGGATGATTTAAGCGATAATAGCCCTGCGCGACCCGATTGAGACGCCGCACATCCCATATCGAGGGGGAAATCACCTCGAAGAAGGGAGAAAAGATGACGGACGATAGAATCAGATTGGAGCTTTCATTATCGGAAGAGAACGCCGAAGCGGAAAAGCTGGATGGACTGACCACCCAGATGCTAAACGACCTGATGGAAATCGGCGCAGATTCGGTGGAGCGCCCCAGGGCAGAAGGCGCTCCGGCGGCGGGGACTAAGGGCGAGGTCATCAGCCTGGGCGTACTGATTTTGGCGATCGCCCCGGTGGCTTTGCCGAGCCTGATCAAGTTCTTGCAGGCATGGACCTTGCGCGGCGAAAACCGGAGAATCAAGATCAAAACACCCCAGGGGTTGGAGGTCGAGTTCGTCCCCGAGAAACGGCTGAGCGAATCCGAATTGGTGGCATTGGTGGAAAAACTCTCCAAAATCGAACCGCCCAAACCCGATGCTGGCTCAGGCGCTGCGCCAGAAAAGCCATAAAGGGGGGATATTCTGCCATGCCAGACCGGATCGCCCTGATTATCGCCAACGCCGAGTTCGAAGACGCGAGATTTTCGCGCCTGGTCGCCCCCAATCTGGATGCGCCGGCTTTGGCGGAGGCGCTCCAAAATTCTGAGATTGGGAATTTCGAGACGATCACCCTGCTCAACGCCAACCACGAAACCGCCGCCAGAGCCATCAACCGTCTGTACCATCGGCGCAATAAAGAGGATTTATTGCTGCTGTATTACTCCGGGCACGGGATAAAAGATGATTACGGCGATTTATACCTGGCAGTTCGGGATAGCGATGTAGATTTGCTCGATTCCACCGCAATCGAGGCGGCGTTCATTCGGCGCCTGGTGGACAAATGTCAATCGCGGCGCAACGTGATTCTGCTGGATTGCTGTTACAGCGGGGCGTTCTTCAGCGGAGGAGCGAAAGCCGCCCTGGGCAGCAGCATCGGACTGCCGGACGTGTTTTCGGGGAATGGGTACGGGCGGGTGGTGCTGACTGCGAGCAGCGCCGTGGAGTACGCCTGGGAGGGCGAACAGGTCTCCGGCAGCGCCAGCCCATCTCTGTTCACCCGCTATCTCGTCCTGGGATTGGAGAGCGGTGCGGCGGATTTAAATCGGGATGGGTTTATTACCCTGGACGAGTTGTACGATTTCGTGTACGAGCAGGTGACGATCAGCCCCGAAACCCATCAGACGCCCCTGAAATGGGGGCAAAAAGTGGAGGGGCAAATCATCATCGCCCGCAATCCGTATGTGAGAGCAGCCCAAAAGGCAACCTCCTTGCCCAAGATATCGGTCAGGCTATCCTATAAACCCGAAAAACCCGGGGCAGGCGAGGAGACGCGCTGGACGGTGAGCATCACCAACAACAGCCAGAAGGAACTTGGGGAAGTGGAGGTGCACCGGGAGTTGATCCTGCTCCGCCCGCCTTTTTCCATCCCGCCTGGCGCATGGAGGTTGGCAACCTTCAGCGCTCAATACTCGGAGGCGGGTGAGTACGTAGAGACGGTGGAAATCTCCGCCAACACAAGCGAGGGGCGCAGGGTCTTTTACGAAGCCAGCAAAACCATAGAAGTGCGCCCTTCGACCAGGGATGCGAATCAGGCATAAAATTGAAACCCGGATCACCCGATGGGGTGAGGGCGCCTCGCCCGAGCTCAGAGAAAATCCAAAAAAACCCGCCGAAGCGGGTTTCTTTTTGCGGGTGACGTACTCTCCAACAGCCGGTTCCCCATGGCATCAGCCGCGGAAATCAATCGGCGGCGGGGGAGACCCTGTCACGGATAGACGCGTTTGATGGTGCGCGGGAAGGGGATGGTCTCTCGGATGTGCTTGATGCCGGTCAGCCAGGAGACGGTGCGCTCAATGCCCATCCCAAAGCCAGAATGGGGTACGCTGCCATAGCGGCGTAAATCTATGTACCATTTGAAGGCGGATTCGGGCAGGTTGTGCTGGCGCAGACGCTGAATCAGCAAATCGGGATCGGAGATGCGCTCGCTGCCGCCGATGATCTCGCCGTAGCCCTCCGGGGCAAGCAGGTCAACGCTCTTGCACACCTCGGGGCGTCCCTCCCAGGGTTCCATATAAAACGCCTTGACCTGGGTGGGGTAACCATAGACAAAGACGGGCTTATCGAAGCGCTCGGTCAGGGCTGTCTCGTGTGGAGCGCCAAAGTCCATGCCCCACTCGATTGCCAGCAGTTCGCGCTGCTCTGAGTCTTCCGTCTCATCCCGGATCTTCGCCAGCATCTCCAAAGCCTCATCATAAGAGATGCGCGGGAAGGGCGGGGCGACTCTTTCGAGCATGGTCGTATCTCGCTCCAGCGATTTCAGCTCCGGCTGGCAGCGTTCCAGAACGCGCCGAACGATATGGCTGACGAAGTTCTCTTCGATTTCCATCAGACCGTCCAAATCGCAGAACGCCACTTCCGGCTCGACCATCCAGAACTCGGTCAGATGGCGGCGGGTTTTGGATTTCTCCGCCCGGAAGGTAGGTCCAAAACAATAGACTTTGCTGAAGGCGAAGATGTTCGCTTCATTATAAAGCTGTCCGCTCTGCGCCAGATATGCCACGCCTTCGTCGAAATACTGGGTCTCGAACAAGGTGGTGGTGCCCTCGCAAGCGGCGGGGGTCAGGATGGGCGTATCCATGTTAATGAAGCCATTGGCATCGAACCACTCACGGATGGCGGAGATGACCGCCGCCCGCACGCGCAAGATCGCCCATTGGCTGGGCATGCGCAACCAGAGATGCCGATGGTCGAGGACGAAATCCACCCCATGCTCTTTGAGCGCCAGGGGATAATCCTCCGCCGCCGCCTGGACGATCTCCAGATGGCTGACCCCAATCTCATATCCGCCGGGGATGCCCGGGGCGCGAGGGTCGGCGCGGACAACGCCGCTGACGATCACCGACGACTCCTGCGGCAGGCGGGTGATCTGGTCGAACAGGGCTTCGTCCAGGTCGTTCTTGAACGCCACACACTGGACGAAGCCGTAACCATCTCGCACCAGGAGAAAAACCAGCTTGCCCTTGTGGGTGCGGTTATAGACCCAGCCGCGCACGGTCACTTCCTGACCGGCGTATTTGGAAATTTGATCAACCTGTATGATGGGAGTCATGTCTCTAACCTTTCCTTCCTAACCGCGGCGAAGCGGGTTCTGCAGACGGTGAATATTATCCCATAAATCTCTCTGACGCCTATCAGCCAGATTACAAATCGAGGCGGATGTGCAACTCTTTGAGCTGCGCCGGTTCTGCCGGGGAGGGCGCCCCTGCCATCACATCTCGAGCTGCCTGGTTCTTGGGGAAGGCGATCACTTCGCGGATATTCGGCTCATCCGCCAGGATCATGCAGATGCGGTCAATGCCTGGGGCGATGCCGCCGTGCGGAGGCGTGCCATACTGGAACGCCTCCAGCATATGACCGAAACGCTCGCGGGCGACCTCAGGCTCGAGACCGATCAACTTGAAGACCTTCTCCTGCAACTCGCTGTTATGGATACGAATCGAGCCGCCGCCGACTTCATAACCATTCAGGACCATGTCATATTGCTGACCGCGGGCTTTGGACGGATCAGTATCAAGGAGAGGCAGGTCTTCGGGCATGGGGGCGGTGAAGAGGTGATGGCTGGGGTCCCAGCGAGATTCGTCTGGGTTCCACACCACAAAGGGAAAATCAATGATCCAACAGAAGGCGAGGACATCCGGGTTGCGGAGACCAAGCCGGTCGCCCAGATATTCGCGCAGGCGACCCAGGCTCTCGAAGACGATCGCCGCCTGATCCGCCACAAGCAAAAGCAAATCCCCCGGAGCAGCCTGGAAGCGCCTCAGGAGCTCCTGCAGGGTGTCCTCGGAAAGATATTTGGCAAAAGAAGAGCGGATTTGTCCATCAGGGGTCCAGGCAAGATAAGCCAGACCTTTGGCTTTGAACTTCTGGACGTACTCGGTCAGTTCATCTATCTGCTTACGGCTGTAACCTCCCAAGCCGCGGGCGTTGACGCCGCGCACATGTCCGCCGGCAGACACCGCGCTCTCGAAGACGCTGAAACCGCAACCCTGGGCGAGGTCGGAGACATCCACCAGCTCCATCCCGAACCGCAGGTCGGGGTTATCTTTACCAAAGCGCTGTATTGCTTCGTGGTAGGTAAGGCGAGGCCAGGGAGAAGCCAGAAGTTGTTTCTCGGGGGTCACCTCGGCGACCAGGCGGGTGAAGAGTTGTTCGGCAAGCTCCATGACATCCTCACGGGTGACAAAGGACATCTCCAGGTCGAGCTGGGTGAATTCCGGCTGACGGTCGCCGCGTTGGTCTTCATCCCGAAAACAGCGGGCGATTTGAAAATAGCGCTCGATTCCCGCCACCATCAGGAGCTGCTTGAGCTGCTGCGGGGATTGGGGCAGGGCGTAGAACTCGCCGGGATGAACACGGGAAGGCACAAGGTAATCGCGGGCGCCTTCGGGGGTGGTTTTGAACAGGATGGGGGTTTCGATTTCGAGAAAACCCTGCGCATCCAGATAATCCCGAATGAACTTGACCACCCTGTGGCGCAAGATGAGGTTTTCCCGCATCCGCTCCCGGCGCAAATCCAGGTAGCGGTATCGCAGACGCATATGCTCATCCACTTCTTCATCCAGGCTGATGATGAACGGAGTGGGCTTTGCGGGATTCAAGACCTGAACCTGGCGGGCTTCCACCTCAATCTCGCCGGTCGCCAGCCTGGGGTTCTGCATCCCCTCCAGGCGTTTGCGCACCACACCCTGCACCTGCACCACCCACTCCATCCGCACGGGGAGCAGGTTCTGATGCGCCTGAGCTGAAATCTGCGGATCGGCGACGATTTGCACCAGACCGAAGCGATCCCTGAGGTCAATGAAAGTCACCCCGCCGTGATCGCGGCGGCGATGGACCCACCCCGCCAGGGTGACCTGTTCGCCCACGTGTTTGAGACGGAGTTCTCCACAGTTATGCGTCTTGTACATCTTCTCCTCCAAAAGAAATCGCCCTCCGCATGGTTTGCGTCGGGCGATTGGAAAGTCATTCAAGCTTTCAACTTAGCGGATGACTCCACCATCTCGCCCGAGGCGCGCCGAAATCATTATCGGCGTTATTGGCATCATTCAAAGGGCGAGAAGGTTGGTGAGGCATTTGGGCATCCACAATGGGGCAATTATAGCACGGGATTTACGAATCCGAGGGTTTCTCCTCCAAAGTCTCCTCTTCCATCATTTGAGGGATAAAATGGAACTCGGTCGGGCTTTCGCCGCGCTCGAAGCAGGTGAGGGCTATCACCACCCGCACCGGCGTTTTGCCCGCGTTGCGCCAGCGATGGCGCAGT
>JBBIPD010000121.1:0-8375 GCA_037443025.1 Chloroflexota bacterium | reverse complement strand
TTTCTCCAGCAATAAGACTTTCACGCCGCGCTGAGCAAGGTGAAAGGCGAGGCTGGCGCCGTGAATGCCGCCGCCTATGATAATTGTATCGGCTGTAGAGTTCATCGGTTTTACTCCTTTGCCTGGGTCTATTTCGCCTCTTCTAAATCGCTGAGGCGATAATTCAGCGCGTCCACAGAGACCTGTATCTCGCGGAAAGATATCCCCAGTGAAATCAGTAGAGCGATCAGGCTTACGCCGAAAATGATCTTCCCAATCAGGATTTGCCCGGCAAAAAGCACAAACATACACAAGACGCACAAGAAGAAACTGCCTATCCCGTAAGCCTGCATGTTGCGGATGAGCACCACCCGATAGCGCAGGTTCGAGATTTGAGCCAGGATAATGTCTTCCGGGTTGGTCTTGTAGCTTTTGTGCAGTTCGCGAATCAAGTTAGCCAGGGTGAGGAAGCGGTTGGTGTAAGCCAGGAGAAGCAGCGATATCGCCGGGAACAAGAGGGCGGGCGTGGTTAAACCGATGTCCATAGACCCTTCCATTCTGGGGACTCCTTGAGCAGTGTTCGCTTTGATTCTATGCCAGAATCGCCAACTTAGCCAGGAACTTACCCCCACCCTTGATGCGGGCTAACTTGCAAATCTGGTGGGCGCAATCCGCAGGACAGGAACGAAGATGGGCTTTACAACGTCGTAGGTTTAATCAATAATTGGCATCAAGTCCCTGATGAGTGGAGAAAGCGGGGTGGGATGTGGTAAATAAATTGAAATCTGCGCCGATCATCTACTGGGCAGTCCTGGTTGTTATCGTTGTCCTTCTCTCTTTGATGGGTGTATTTGTCATCCGGCGGAGCGGGCGGGATTCGGGCTCCGTAACCGAGAGGGTCCCGCTCGAAGTGAGCGCGGCTATGGGAACAGGAGGGCAGACAGCAATGAGTACCGGAGGGTCAGGCATTTCTATTCTGTTGAGCGAAGGTCGCTCTCAGCCGCAGGCGGTAGCGACCATCCCGGTTGCCACAGGCGAACCTTTGAGCGAAGCGGAAGTGGAGGCGATTCTGGCGAGGTTGCCGGCGACGACAGAGGAACCCGGAGACCAGGTGGATTTCAGGCTCGCCCAGGAACCGATGCCGCCGCCTCGTACAGGGGATACGGTCAAAGAACCTTTTCCACCCCCTCCGACGGGCGCGCCGCCCGAAGCGCTGCCTGCTGGACCTTTGGAGGTGTTGCGTTACTCTCCCGAAGGGGAGATTCCCCTGGCGCCCTTCGTGAGCGTCACATTCAATCAACCCATGGTGCCCCTGGGGACGCTCAGCGATTTGGCTGCTGAGGCGGTGCCAATTACGATAGAACCTTCGCTTCCCGGCACCTGGCGCTGGCTCGGCACCAAAACCCTGACTTTTGAATATGATTCGGAGCTGATTGACCTCCTGCCAAAAGCCACAATCTTCCGGGTGACCGTGCCGGCTGGCACCCGTTCTGCCGCAGGCGGCGTGTTGTCTCGGGCGGTCGAATGGACCTTCAGCA
This sequence comes from Chloroflexota bacterium, assembly GCA_037443025.1. Taxonomy (GTDB): domain Bacteria; phylum Chloroflexota; class Anaerolineae; order Anaerolineales; family UBA4823; genus JAQBDA01. Next base: position 6,858 of record JBBIPD010000121.1, on the reverse strand, counting down.
CCCCGCCTCCCAAGGTGACGGCTACTTACCCACAGGATACGCCTCAGCCGGTAGACCCTTTGATTTTCATCGCCTTTGACCAGCGGATTGACCCTGCAGCCGTCTTGAACACCATTCAGGTCAGGGCTGGGAATCAGACAGTCAGGATGCGACTGGCGAGCGATGCCGAGATTCAGGCGGACGAGCAGGTAAGCCGCCTTGTCAAAAGGACGCTGGAAGGGCGCCGGCTTGTCATGCGGGCGCAGGTACCCTTGCCGGTGGACAGCGCTGTTTCGGTGGTGGTTGGTCCCGGCACGCCTTCGGCAGAAGGACCGCTGGTCACGCAGGAAGCTCAATCCTTCAGCTTCAGGACTTTTGCCCCCCTGCGCATTATTGATCACGGTTGTTCCTGGTCGAGGGATGGGTGTCGCCCGTTGACGCCGTTTTTCATCCGCTTCAATAATCCGATTGACCCTGAGGTCTATCAGGACTCGATGCTGCGCATCCAGCCCGAATTGCCCGGGGCTTCGGTCAATATTTTCGGCGACACACTCAATATCCAGGGGGCAAGCCGAGGTCAAACCGCGTACACGGTCAGTGTGGACGGAAAAATCCAGGATGTTTTTGGGCAGACCCTGGGGAAAGACGCTGAGTTGACTTTTCGCGTTGGATCGGCGGAACCCATCTTGATTGGACCCAAGCAGATTTTTGTCACCCTTGACCCGGTTTCGCGCAAACCCGTTTTGTCGGTGTATGCCATGAATTATCCGCGGTTGGATGTCCAGATTTACGCCGTGCAACCATCCGACTGGTCCGATTTTCTGAATTACCTGAGTAAGTATCAGGTGACCGACCAGCCCCCCGGATTACCCGGACGCCGGGTACTGGATAAGAGCCTGCCCATTGAGGCTGGCGCGGATACGCTGACTGAGGTGGGGATTGATTTAAGCCCGTACATGGACGGGGATTACGGTCACTTTATTGTGGTGGTCAAACCGCCAAAGGGTCTGTTTCAACAACAGGATTATTGGAGAACTGTGCATGTCTGGGTGCAGGTAACTCAGATTGGTCTGGACGCTTTCACCGACCATAGTCAGATGACCCTCTGGGCAACAGATTTAAGGAATGGCGCTCCTCTCGAAGGGGTAACCATCACAGCCGGAAAGACGGGCGTCCAAGCCGTAACAGGGGAAGACGGCGTGGCGCAGATTCCCATTCCCAGCGGCGCCAGCTATCTCGTGGTGAAAAAGGGTTCAGACCAAGCTTTGTTGCCGCGCTCCACCTATTACTGGGGCGAAGATGCCTGGAACCAATACACGGTCAACGACGAACTGCGCTGGTATGTGTTTGACGACCGGCAAATGTATCGCCCAGGCGAAGAGGTGCATGTCAAAGGTTGGCTACGCCTGATTGGCGGCAAACAGGGCGGGGATGTGAATCTGGTGGGCGACCGCATATCCGGAGTGAGTTATCAGGTGATAGACCCTCAAGGGAATGATCTCCTCACCGGCAGGGCGGATGTCAACCTCCTGGGCGGGTTTGATTTCGTTTTTACCATTCCAGAGAAAACCAACCTGGGGGATGCGCGGATATATCTTACCCCACAGGGGAACTTGGGCTCCTTAAACAACACGGATTTTTATCACAGCTTCCAGATTCAGGAGTTCCGCCGCCCGGAGTTCGAGGTCAGCGCCCGCAACGAGACGCCGGGTCCCTATTTTGCGGGGGATGAAGCCGTGGTTGCCGTTGAGGCGAAATATTACGCCGGAGGCGCGCTGCCCAACGCCCAGGTCAAGTGGCTGGTTTCTTCCTCGCCCGCCAGCTACTCCCCGCCGGGCTGGCAGGATTTCACCTTTGGGGTGTGGGAACCGTGGTGGTGGCGTCGCCCGATGATGGCAGAGGAGATGTATTGGAGCGGACCGGGCTACGATCAGAGCGTTTATCAGACGTTCGGCGGATTTACCGACGCCAGCGGAACGCACTTTTTGCGCCTGACTTTCGACCAATTTGATGAACCTCGACCTTACACCATCCTGGCTGAAGCCACGGTGATGGACGTCAACCGCCAGGCTTGGACGGACTCAACCAGCCTGCTTGTGCATCCAGCCAATCTCTATGTGGGCATGCGCAGTCAGAAGATATTCGTTCAGCGCGGTACGCCTTTAACCGTGGATATCATCGTCACCGACCTGGATGGCAAGCCGGTGACAGACCGTCTGGTGGAAGTGCGGGCGGGGCGTCTTGAATCGAAGTACAGGGGGAATGTCTGGCGGGAGGAGGAGGTGGATGTGCAGATCTGCTCGGTGGGATCAGGCGTCGAGCCGGTTACCTGCACTTTCGATACCCCTCTTGGAGGCGCTTACCGCATCACCGCCACAGTGAGGGATGAGTTGGGTCGGGTGAACCAGAGCCAGTTCACACGCTGGGTGAGCGGCGGGCAGCTTGCGCCCTCGCGTGAGGTCAAGCTGGAGGAGGCAACCCTGATACCGGATAAGGAGACTTACCAGCCTGGGGATGTCGCCCAAATCCTGGTACAATCTCCTTTCACCCCTGCCGAAGGTTTGTTGACCGTCAGCCGGAATGGCATCTTGTACACCCGGCGTTTTCAAATCGAAGAGGGCAGCCTGACGCTGGACATCCCCATCGAAGAGCAATACATCCCCAACCTGAATATCCAGGTGGATTTGGTCGGAGCGGCTCAGCGGGTTGATGATCAAGGCGAGCCAATTAAAAGCGCGCCGAAGCGTCCTGCTTTTGCCAGCGCCCAGCTGAATTTGAGCATACCCCCTCTGAAGCGCACGTTAGACGTGGCGTTGAACTTGCGGGAGAAGGAGCTGGAACCGGGCGGTGAGACCGTTCTGGATGTGCTTTTGAAAGACGCCGATGGGCAGCCTGTCCAGGAGGCTGAACTGGCTGTAGTGGTTGTGGACGAAGCCGTTCTGGCGCTGAGCAACTATCAGATGAGGGATCCGTTGAGGGTCTTCTACGCCGACCGCCCATCTTATCTGGATAGCCGGTATGGGCGAGCCAGCATTGTCTTGGCGAACCCTGAGGAGCTTTCTGATATTGCCAGCTATAGCCGTGAAGTCGTAAAAAGCTTTCAGGTTCAAGTAGAAATGGAAGCGCCTGCGGCAGCAATGCCGACGATGACGCCAATAATGAGTCCCGTTGCCGGCGCGGAGAACGCCCCAGCGCCAATCCGTTTACGCAGCGACTTCAATCCCCTGGCGGTTTTTGCTCCCGAAGTGCGCACTGATTCAGAGGGGAAAGCCCGGGTTCCGATAACACTGCCGGATAACCTGACTCGCTACCGGGTAATGGTGGTGGCGGTCGATCAAAGCGGTCGCCGGTTCGGCATGGCGGAGAGCAGTCTGGTGGCTCGTCTGGCATTGATGGTGCGCCCGTCGGCGCCGCGCTTCCTGAACTTCGGCGACCAGTTTGAATTGCCCGTCGTGCTGCAAAACCAGACGGATGACCCGCTACAAGTGGAGGTTGCGCTCAGGGCGCAAAATATCCAATTGATGGGCAACAACGGGATGCGGGTGATGGTGCCTGCCCGCGACCGGGTGGAGGTGCGTTTTCCGGCAACGACCCTTAAAGCCGGCGTCGCTCGCTTCCAGATTGCGGCTGTTGCCGGTGAATACGCCGATGCAGCCAGCGTGGAGTTGCCCGTGTACACCCCGGCGACCAGCGAGGCTTTCGCCGTGTATGGGGTGGTTGACCAGGGCGCAATTATTCAGCCGGTTGCCTCTCCTGGCGACGTGTTCCCCCAATATGGCGGGCTGGAAATCAACACCTCTTCGACTGCGTTGCAAGCCCTTACCGATGCCGTGCTTTACCTGGTTTCGTATCCCTTTGAATGCAGCGAGCAGTTGGCTTCGCGCGTTTTAGCTGTTGCCGCGTTGCGCGATGTGCTTACAGCCTTCAATGCCGAAGGGTTGCCCTCGGCGCAGGAATTGGAGGCGGCGGTGGGTCGGGATATCGAGCGGCTGCAAGGGTTACAAAACAGCGATGGCGGTTTTCCTTACTGGCGTCGGGGGCAAGACTCTATCCCATTCAACACGATTCATGTCGCGCATGCCTTACAGCGCGCCCAACTGAAGGGGTTTGTTGTCCCCGCAGGGATGAGCCAGAGCGCATTGGGCTATCTCAAACAAATCGAGAGCCATTACCCCGCATGGTATAGCCAGCGCACGCGGCGGACTCTTTCCGCCTATGCCCTCTACGTGCGCAGTTTAATGGGCGATAAGGACACGGCTAAAGCCCTGCGCCTGCTTGAAGATGCAGGTCTGGAGAACCTCGATTTGGAGGCGGTTGGCTGGTTGTGGGCGGTGCTGCAGGACTCTCCCAAAGCTGCTGATAAACTGGATGCGATCCGCCGCCATGTGAGCAATCGAGTGGTGGAGACCGCGGGAGCCGCTAATTTCACCGGCGAGTATGATGAACAGAGCTACCTGTTGCTCAGCTCAGACCGCCGAACGGATGCCATTCTCCTGGATGCTCTGATGGGCGACAATCCCCAACACGATCTGATTCCCAAGTTGGTCAATGGGTTGTTGGCGCACCGCACCCGAGGGCGCTGGGCGAATACTCAAGAGAATGTCTTTGTCCTGCTGGCGCTGGATCGCTATTTCAACACCTTTGAGGCGCAAACGCCCGATTTTGTCGCCCGCATCTGGCTGGGCGAGGCGTATGTGGGTGAGGTTGAGTTCCAGGGTCGCTCCACCGAGCGCCACGAAACGCTCGTCCCAATGGCTTACCTGCTGGATGAGAGCCAGGGCGCTGGCGGCGGACAAAATCTGATTGTAAGCAAAGAGGGGGCAGGGCGGCTCTACTACCGCCTGGGCTTGCGCTATGCGCCCACCGACCTGAAGTTGCCCCCAATGGACATGGGCTTTAGTGTTCAGCGCAGTTATGAGGCGATAGATAACCCTGAGGATGTGTACCAGGATGCGGACGGCGTCTGGCACATTAAAGCCGGCTCACGGGTGAGGATAAGGATTACAATGGTAGCGGATAACCGCCGTTACCATGTGGCTCTGGTTGATCCGTTGCCTGCCGGGTTGGAAATCGTCAACCCAGAGCTGGCGGTCTCGGGCGGCATCCCCCAGGACCCCAACAGCACCGATTACTATCATGGCTGGTGGTGGGGCGCCTGGTACGAACATCAGAACCTGCGCGATGAACGCGCGGAAGCGTTCACCCCGCTGCTCTGGGAGGGGGTGTATCGCTACACTTATGTAGCACGGGCGACGACGCCTGGCAGGTTTATCGTCCCGCCAGCCAAAGCCGAGGAGATGTATTCGCCCGAGGTGTTCGGTCGCAGCAGCAGCGATGTGGTCATTGTGGAGTGAATTTGCCTTTCGTTCAAATCATGGGATGAAAAACTCAGGGAAATCCCTCCCAGAAAGTAATCTTCTGCCGAAAGTATTGGCGGTATTTGTATTTATTTCAGCGGGGTTGTTGTATGGCTCTGCCTTCCCGCGCCGCGTCTCCATTCTGCCTGGAGAATTATTGCCCTTCGATTTGGAAGGACACCAGCGGGTATTGGTGATAGCCCCCCATTGCGACGACGAGACTCTCGCTGCAGCCGGTCTGATTCAACAGGCGGAGCGCATCGGGGTGGAAGTGAGGGTGGTGATTGAAACGAACGGCGATGGTTACTTGTTCGCCACCATGGCGGATTTCAGGCGCATTTATCCGCGGTCGCAGGATTATGTCCGAATGGGGTCTGTGCGGCAGGGGGAATCGCTGGCGGCTCTCCAATCCCTGGGGTTGCAGGAGAATCAGGTCTATTTTCTCGGGTATCCCGACCGGGGGACGGCAGCGCTGTGGAATGGATACTGGTCAAGGTCAAATCCGTATCGCGCGCCATACAGTAATGCCACCCAGAGCCCTTATGAACGCACCTACAACCCCCAATCGGTTTATGCCGGAGAGGACCTTCTCCAGGATTTAATGGCAATCATTCGCTCGTATCAACCGGATTTGCTGATTTATCCCCATCCTGATGACGTGCATCCTGATCACTGGGGTTTGAGCGCGTTAACCCGGTTGGCGATGGCTTGGGTCAGGCGCGATTTGCCAGATTACCATCCTGGTGAGATGACATATCTGGTGCACCGCCCGGGTTTCCATATACAAAGGGACTGCACCCCGACGAGGACGTTCTCCCCCCCAGTTCCTTATTTGAACTTGGCCCAAATTGGTACCAGTTGGGGCTGGACCCTGATGAAGAAGCGAGGAAACGGGATGCGATTTATCTGTATCGCAGTCAGCATCCCCTTTTGAGGAGTTTTCTGGAGAGCTTTGTACGCAGAAACGAACTCTTTGCAGAGCCGCAACCGGGTGAACTGGTGGCGATGGAAAAAGGAAAACTCACCGACCCCGAGACCTGGCGAGATATCAACGGCAAACCGATAGAGCCGATTGTTCGGGATCCGGTGAGGGATTTCATCACCCGTGAATTTCTTGCGCCCGCCGATTTGACCGAATTATCCGTCGCCTTGTATGAAGGGGATACCCTGGCAATTTGCGCCAGAGTGCGTGGCAACACAGTGCCCACGCTGATTTACTCCCTGCGAGTTTTGGCGGTTGGCGAAAAAGGGGTAGTGCGCCAAACCGCCCGCAGTCATTTCAACAATCATGGCGCGCAGCGAGTTCAGCGTTCGGGTAGATATTTTTGTAACCAGCTCAAGCTGGAGGATTTGGGAGATCCCTGGATTGTTTTCTTCGAGGCGGATGTGGAGCAAATTGGGACCGGTATCATTGACCAGACCGCCTGGCAGTATCTGGAACGCTAGCATTCACCCAAAGATGGTTGCTGAGGGGAAGGGGTAACCGGCGTGAGGCGTTTTGGCTCTAGCCCGCGGATGTCTG
>JBBIPD010000120.1:6852-8443 GCA_037443025.1 Chloroflexota bacterium | reverse complement strand
AATCATGAGCATCGCCTGATTGTCACTATCTGTGTGGATGACCTTGTGGTGTTGGATACCGGGGATGTGCTTTTGGTCTGTCGGAAAGACCAGGCGCAGAAGGTGCGTCATATTGTCGAGCAACTGAAGAAAAGCGGCGAAACATACATTTAATTCCTGGTGTGTTTTGTTTGTAATTTTTTGTAATGGAGGAACTACCCCTTGGAAGCGTATTGCGTCAAATGTAAAGCCAAACGTGAAATACAAGACCCTCAACCGGTTTTTCTGGGGGCTGGACAACCAGCCACACAAGGCGTCTGTCCCGTTTGCGGCACCAAAGTTTATCGTTTAGGGCGCACCCAAGCCCATGAGGGCATGGACCCTCCGCAAGACGCCGGCAATAACCGCAACAAGCGTTCCGGCAAGCTGGTGATTGTGGAGTCGCCCGCCAAGGCGCGCACCGTAGGGCGCTTCTTGGGAAAAGGTTACACGGTGAAAGCCTCGGTTGGGCATGTGCGTGATTTGCTTCGCTCCCAGCTATCTGTGGACGTGGACAACCAGTTTAGCCCCAAATATCGGGTGCCGAACGAGAAGCGCCCGGTGGTCAAAGAGCTGAAGGCGCTCGCCAGGAGAGCTGAGGAGGTGTACCTGGCGACCGATCCTGACCGGGAAGGCGAAGCGATTGCCTGGCATCTGATGGAAGCAGCGGAGATAAACCCCAAAACGATGCGGCGGGTTGTCTTTCACGAGATTACCGAACCGGCGGTCGAGGAGGCGTTTGCCCATCCTCGCGGCATTGACATGAATCTGGTCAACGCTCAGCAAGCCCGGCGGGTGCTCGATCGGTTGGTTGGATACAATCTCAGTCCCCTCTTGTGGCGCAAGGTGCGGGGACGCCTCTCTGCAGGTCGGGTTCAGTCGGTGGCTTTGCGCCTGGTGGTCGAGCGGGAGCGCGAGATCGAAGCGTTTGTCCCGGTTGAATACTGGAGCGTTGCGGCGGAGTTCTTGCCCGAAGGCGGTAAGACGACATATATCGCCAAACTGGCGCGGGTGGATAATGAGGAGCCTGTTCTGGGTAACCAGGCTGAGGTGGATCCGTTGCTGGCAGATATGGAGGGGGCAACCTACCGCATCAGCAAAATCAAACGCGGCGAACGGCGACGCAATCCATCGCCTCCGTTCACCACCAGCACCCTGCAACAGGAGGCTTCGCGCCGTCTCGGCTACACTGCCCGTCGCACGATGGCATTGGCGCAACAGCTCTACGAAGGGATCGAGGTGGGAGAAGGGGGAGCGGTGGGTTTGATCACCTACATGCGCACCGATTCGACCAATGTGGCTGAGATGGCTCAGATAGAGGCGCGGCAATTTATCGCCAGGCGTTATGGGGAAGGCTTCCTACCCAAGGAGATGCCGAAATACAAAACGAAAGCTCGCGGCGCCCAGGAGGCGCACGAGGCAATCCGTCCAACTTCGGTGAACCGCCAGCCGGAAAGCCTGAAAGATTACCTCTCACGCGATCAATTTCGCCTCTATCAGTTAATCTGGCAGCGCTTCGTCGCCTCTCAGATGTCGTCGGCAATTTATGATACCCTGTCGGTGGAGATCAGCG
>JBBIPD010000120.1:0-6838 GCA_037443025.1 Chloroflexota bacterium | reverse complement strand
CATGGGCATGAGTATCTCCTGCGGGCATCCGGTTCTACGGTGCGTTTTCTGGGATATCTGGTGGTGTACGAGGAAGCAAAGGACGAGGATGTGACCCCGGAGGAGGAGGAAACCCGAATTCCTCCCGATATCCAGGAGAATCAACTTCAGAAATTGGTGCAGTTGCTCCCCGAACAGCACTTCACCCAACCGCCGCCGCGCTACACCGAAGCGACCCTGGTGCGCACATTGGAAGAGAACGGCATCGGACGCCCATCCACCTATGCCCCCATTTTGTCCACCCTGCAACAACGCGGTTACGTCGTCCGGGATGGAAAGCGCCTTACGCCAACCGAGACCGGGATGCTGGTCAATGATTTGATCACCGAACATTTTCCCAATATCGTTGATGTCAATTTCACCGCGAATATGGAAGCGGAGTTGGACCAAATCGCCTCTGGGGAGCAGGGTTGGGTGGATGTCGTCAGTGAGTTTTACACACCGTTCTCGGCGCAGGTGGAGAGAGCGGAAGAGCGAATACCGGAGATGAAAGCCGGGTTGGAGCCTATCGGGCGCGCTTGTCCAGAGTGCGGGCACGATCTGGTGATCCGTTGGGGGCGTTACGGCAAATTCATCAGTTGCAGCAATTTTCCGGATTGCCGCTACACTGAAGCCTGGCTGGAGAAGATTGGCGTGCTTTGTCCCCAAGATCAAGGCGAAATCGTCGAACGGAAAACGCGCAAGGGACGGGTGTTCTATGGGTGCGCCAATTACCCTGCCTGTGACTTTACCTCCTGGAAGAAACCTCTACCCACCCCTTGCCCGGCGTGTGGTGGGATGCTGGTGGTAGCCGATAAACGCAACGCCCAATGTTTGAAATGCCAGGAAAGGTTCGATTTGGAACAGGTGACGCCGGAAGAGGTCTCTTAGACGGCATAAAACTTGCACGGTATCAGGGAGATTCACAACAAAAGTGAAAGCCATTTAGCCTTGATGGCAGTGAACTTTTGTTCTAGCGCATGATAAAATATAAATGGAATTTGTTGCGATTTTTGCAACTCTCGTCTACAATTAGGAAGTATCAAGATGCGCCTCCCCTGGTGCCTCCCGACGCAGATGGGGGCTTGCTTGTTTAGGGGATCAACCAACCCTGGAACCTGTTCTTTGGAGATTGTGTAAAGATGGACGCTATCCGTGAACAACTGAAGAAACCCCTGGTCGTTGGAGCGGTGGGATTGATCGTGGGCATCATCCTGGGCGTTTTTTATGGCTGGGTGATCAATCCTGTGGAGTGGACCGACGCGGATATTTCTCACCTGCGCAAGGACTTGCAGGTGGAATACCTGCGCATGGCGATTGATTCGTATGCTTACAACCGGGATGCTTCTACTGCGACGTCTCGCTACAATCAACTGGGCGATAAAGCCCAGGATGCGCTGGCAGGGGTGGTGGCATCGCCTGGAATGGTCAAACCCGAGGATATCACCGCCTTTAGCGTGGCGGTTGGAGCCGGTTCCCCGTTGGTGCCTGGAGTCACCCTGCAACCGGAGGGCGAGCAGCCGGCGAGAGCCAGGGTGGGCTTATCCAGGATTCTGTTCCCCTTGCTTTGCGTCATCTTGCTGGTCGGCGTTGCAATCGGGGTCTTCCTGTTTATCTATCGCGGTCGCACCCAGACCGGAGGCGCGCCAACCCAGGTAAAACCTGCGCCCCCCCGAGCGGCGCCCCGCGTTGAGGGGCAGGAATATGGCTTCGGCGCAGAGCCGCCAATGGTTCAGTTCATGGCTTCCTACCGCCTGGGAGACGATTTGTTTGACGATTCTTTCAGCATCGACTCGCCGGCTGGAGAGTTTTTGGGCGAGTGTGGGGTGAGCATTTCGGATACTATCGGGGTCGGTGAACCCAAGCGGGTTTCAGCCTTTGAAGTCTGGTTGTTCGATAAGAATGACATCCAAACGGTGACCAAAGTGTTCATGAGCGCTCACGCCTTCCTGGATGACATCGCCCGTCAGCGTCTGGCAGCCAAGGGCGAACCGGTGCTGGCGGAGCCTGGCGCCGAGTCTGTGCTGGAAACCCAATCCTTACGGCTGGTCGCCAGGGTGGTGGATATGGGCTATGGCGATGGCGCCTTGCCCGAGCAGAGTTATTTCGACCGCCTGATTCTGGAGTTGGGGGTCTACTCCAAGATGTAGGTATTCGCTGAGATAAGCTGGGGGTGGAACGTCCTTCTCTCGGGCTAGCAAAGATTGTGATAGAAATGCAACGGACGGTTGTGAGAACAACCGTCCGAATGATTTAATCGCTTTAGGGGATTATTCAATCTTTAAAATCTTCAGCGTAATCAAGCCGGCTGGTGTCTCTGCAGTGACGATGTCTCCGACTTTGTGCCCAATCAGGGCGCGACCGATGGGAGACTCATTCGAGATGCGCCCATTGCGCGGGTCGGCTTCTTTGGCTCCCACCAGATCATAAACCTCGGGGGGATCGTCCCCTTCCTGAATGGTCACCCGCACCCCGATATCAACCGTTTCTGGGTTGTCCCGTTTACCATCAACGATAACGGCGTTTTTCAGCAGATACTCCAGCTCGCGGATGCGCCCCTCTAAAAATGCCTGATCTTCCTTGGCTTTATGGTAATCGGCGTTTTCGGAGAGGTCTCCCATTTGAATAGCGGCGCGCAAGCGTTTAGCCATCTCATCCCGCGCGGCTCCTTTTAGCTGCTCGAGCTCTAATTTTAGACGCGCTGCTCCTTCAGCGGTTAAATAGGGTTGCTCACTCATGTTTGCTCCGATAAAATGCACCTACAATGGAGTTTTATCTAAAAACGTTGAAATTATACCCAATTTATGGTTTTGTATTGGGGTCAAAAAGCTTACGATGTTCATCCACGGCAAATCGGTCGGTCATCCCGGCGATGTAGTCGCAAATCGTGCGCTCCAAGCCGCGATCTTCGATACTGGCGTAAATATGCTCGGGCAAAATCTCGGGTTCCTTTTTATATGCCTGGAAGAGATCGCCGATGATTCGTTCCGCTTTGACCGCCATCCGCACAACTCGATGGTGGCGGTATAGATTATTGTATAAGAAATCCTTCAATTGGCGGTTGCGACGATGCATATCCTCGCTGAACCCGATTACGTTATAGGGGAGACGCTGTAGCTCGTCCACCGACTTAACATTGCTGTCCCTGAGTCTCTGATGGGTGGTGTACACCAAATCGGAGACTTCCATGCCGATCAGCTCGCGAATCAGTTGATGCCGGGGAAGCTCCTCCAGAAAAGAGCCGCGCCAGCCGATGCTTTCAGCCAGAATCTCCCACAGGGTGATTCCAGCCAGCATATCGGGGTTGATCATCCCCGAGCGCAGTCCATCGTCCAGGTCATGGGCGGTGTAGGCGAGCTCATCGGCGGCGTTTGCGATTTGCGTTTCCAGGTTACCCCGCAGCTCGGGGTTGTACTCCCTGGCGTCTGAGACATCGTATTCAGACTCGTGCTTGACGATCCCCTCGCGCACTTCCCAGGTGAGGTTTAGACCGGGGAACTCCGGGTAGCGTTTCTCCAGTATGGTGACGATGCGCAGGGATTGTTTGTTGTGGTCGAAGCCGCCGTAATCTTGCATCAAACGCTGTAAGGCGACCTCTCCCGAATGACCAAAGGGCGGGTGTCCCAGGTCGTGCGCCAGGCAGATGGTTTCAATCAGGTCTTCGTTGGCGCCCAATGCCCGCCCGATGGTGCGCCCAATTTGAGAGACTTCAAGGGTGTGGGTCAGGCGGGTGCGGTAATAATCGCCTTCATAATTGATGAACACCTGGGTTTTATATTCCAGGCGGCGAAATGCGGTGGTGTGGAGAATCCTGTCCCGGTCGCGTTGGAAGGCTGTGCGATATTCGGGTTCGTCGTCTGGATATTGTCGCCCCTTGGTGCTCTGGCTGCGCATCCCATACGGAGCCAGATTGCGGTCTTCAATCGTTTCAAGCTGTTGCCGTGTGAATATCATCTTCTACTCGTTGCGCTAATTGTTCTGCTTAAACCCCTGATTGACCGGCGTGGAGCAACGTGCCAACCACCTCGCCTTGCAGGGCGCGTTGGACATTCCCCGGCGTGTCTCCAGAAAAGATTTGCACGCTCAGCCAGGGGTGCGCTTCGATCAACGCCAGGCTTTGTCGGACTTTGCTCGCCATACCGCCGGTGACATCCGGATTGCTCGAACCAGCCAGGGCGGGAAAGTATTCCGCAAGGGTGGAGGGGGTTATCTCGCTGGCTAATTTTTCGCATTTTGGAAAATCCGCCCACACTCCCGGTTCTATTCCCGCCAACAGGATGCGCTCAGGGTGTAAATATTGGGTCATATATTCAAATAAATCTTCTGTGGAGAGGATGGTCCCTCCCCAGCCGTGGTCAAAAGCGACATCGCCGTGAGTCAAGGGCAATAGACCGGCGTCTAAAGCCGCCTGCAAAGGTTCCAGATACCAGGTCTCGATCTTGCCATTCTGGCTGATAGCGCTCGCCGAAGGTGAGAAAGAGACCACCGGCAGGTTTGCCTGGCGCAATGCTTCAACCACAATCCGGGTGAGAGATGTCGCTTCGAACCACACCTCGGCGAACCCCTGCCATTCTTCGGGTGTTCTCACCCCCTGGCGGGTGCCGTAACGTTTGGCGGGGAAATGCCCAAAAGAACCCGACCCATGCCCGACGACCAGTTGCAAGCCGGCTTGTTGGTTGAACACAGACGCGATTTCATCCGCCAGCCGTTTTAATGCCTCGGGTCGGTGGGTGTGCGGTTTGGATTTGTCGGTAATCAGGGATCCGCCGAGCTTCAGGAAGTAGAGCGTTCGCCCTGTTTCGGAAAGCGTTGCCATCAGTGGTCCATGTGACTCAAAAGGTTAAATCGCCCATCCCGTTCGGGTTGTTCAATTCAAGATCAATTAAACAGGGATTTGGGACGTCGTTCAGCCGATCCTGGTCTGGATTGTCCCGGCTGCGCCGGCTCTCATCAGGCTTTCGGCGACGGGGGTTGCCATGTCGGGGGCGACCAGGGCGATCATATTCCCGCCGCGACCTCCACCGGACATCTTGGCGCCCATTGCGCCAGCCTGGAGCGCAACTGCCACCAGATGGTCCAGTTCCGGGCTGGAGACGCCGAGCCGGCGTAATAGTTCGTGGTTTTGGGTGAACAGCGGTCCCAGCGCTTCTGGCTGCCCGGTGATGAGGAGATGGCGCGCCTGGCGGGCAATCTCCCCGATTGCGTCGAAGATGGACTCATAGGCATTCCTGTCGGCAAGCCAGGCTTTGCGCACATCGGAAACGGTTATCGCCGTAGGACTGGAGATGCCGGTATTGCCGATAATCAGGTAAAAAGGCTGGGGGAGGCGAAGTACTTCGAGCGGATGATCGCGTTGAAAATAGACCGGCGTTTCGTAGGTCACCACGGTATTGTCAATCCCGGAGGGGGTGCCGTGGTGAATTTTTTCCACTTCGAAGGCGAGGCTGGAGATGGTCGCGTCGTCAAGCGGGCGTCCCAAAAAGTTGGATAAAGCCCGAATGAGCGCCACGGTCACCGCCGCGCCTGAACCCATACCCGATGCGACCGGAATGGTGGAGGTCACTCTCAAATCGCAGGCGGGCAGGCGCGGCGCACCTGTTGCCTGGAGGGTCAGTTCAATTGCTTTGACCAAAGGGTGTTCTGGGGGAAGATTGCGCCAGTCTGTATCCAGGTCAATCGCCGGCGCCTGGAGGCGCAGGCTGCCTGGGGGGCGGTGAGGGGCGGCGGTGATGATCGCTTTTGCCCGCACCTGGGAAACCGGCGCGGCGATAGCAGGTCGCCCGTAGACGACGGCGTGTTCACCCACTAAGATGACTTTACCTGGCGCAGCAGCGGAGATGGCAGGCATTGAGCTAATCTGAACAGATAGAGCGGTTACAAAAAGTAGAAAATCAACAGCACGGAGGCTCCCCAGAGGATAATCGAAACCTGCAGGGGGCGGTCTGAGAGCAAGACCTCCTCCGGCGCGCCGCCTCTGTGTTTGACCTGAATCAGATAAAGGTATCGGAAAATCCCATACAGGACAAAGGGGATGGTGAGCATCATGGCGTGGTTATCCGGCAGGTTGGGCGCCGAGAAGGTGTACAGGCTGTATGCCACAATCGTGGTGCCGGAAACAATGGTGATCAACTGATCCAGGAGAGGCAGGGTGTATCCATCCAGGACGCGGCGGTGGGCGTTAGCCTCGTCTGCCAGCAGCGCCAGTTCGGCGCGGCGCTTGCCAAACCCCATGTAGAGCGACAATAGAGTGGTGACCACGTACAGCCAGGGCGAAAAACGGGCAACCTCTATCAGGACGACCCCGGCGGCAACCCGCAGGACGAACCCCGCGGCGATGGCGAGGACGTCCAAAAGTGGGATGTGCTTTAACTTAAATGAGTAAGCCAGATTCAGAAGCAAATACAGCAGGGCTATCAGGCAAAATTGGGGAGAGAGCAGATAGGAGAGGGGGAGCAGAACAATCAGGAGGATAATGGCAAAGGTGCGTGCGACGGAAATCGGCAGTCTGCCAGAGGCAATGGGGCGGTTGCGCTTATCGGGATGCTTTCTATCCGCCTCGACATCGGCGATATCGTTGATGATATAGACCACGCCCGAGAGCAGGCAGAAGATGATGAAGCCAGCGGTGGTGGTGAGAATCGCTGGCAGATTATTGGGAGAAAGCTGGCGATCGAAGACGATTGCGGCGAATATGAAAACATTTTTTGCCCACTGGCGCGGGCGCATGGTCTTAAGCAGGGCAGACAGGCTGCGCATGAACATGGCGCAATGATAGCATGAGATGTTTTATTAGAGAAGGTCGTTTTTCGCTTTGTCTCCT
>JBBIPD010000119.1:0-8449 GCA_037443025.1 Chloroflexota bacterium | reverse complement strand
TGGCGACAAGGTAACCCCCCAATCCGAACGCCAGTCCGCTGACCACCTGAGACAACCGACCCAAGCCAAGCCCTCGAGCCAACTGCGCCATGCCAACCGTCGCCAGACACCAGTGCAGCCAGACCAGGAGGGTTTGTCCCCAGGCTAACCCCTAAATACCCCCCAACCAGGCCAATGCAAACAGCAACCAGGTGGGCGGAAAAGCCAGAGAGGTCTGATAGTTCGCCAGCAACGGAGCTCCCATCCCACTCAGGGGATTCCACAGGGGTAACTCGCCGGACTTGAGCAGCTCCCAGGCAAGATAGCGCCAGGGGACGAATTGCAACCCCGGCGTTCCCCAAAATAAGGCTTTGCCGCTGAAAATCAACGGAGATAACAACCCCAGGGGTGCAAGGATGATCAGCAGGTATAGAGGGTCTGGCAAAATGCGGCGCATATTCAGCTTCCCGGCGATTCCAGCGGTAACTGTATCACAAATGTACTGCCCTGCTCAGGCTGACTCTCCACCCATATCTTACCCCCATGCGCTTCGACCGCCAGCTTGCAGTAATGCAGCCCAAGACCGCTGCCCGCTCGTTTTGCGCCAGGGGTGCTGAGTTGCTGGAATTTTTCGAAAAGCAATTGTTGTTTCTCGGGTGGGATGCCTGGTCCGGAGTCGCTCACACCAATCCAGAGCAGCCCGCCAGCGTCGTTCGGCGGCGGAGCTGACCACAAAGTCACCCGACCACCCGCCGGGGTGAACTTGAGGGCGTTGTCCACCAGGTTGCTCAGCGTCCGTCCTATCAAAGCGGCGTCCACATAGAGCCGCGGCAGTCCGGCTGGGGCAGAGACAATCAGCTCCACCTGACTCTGATTCGCCAGGGGGGCAATCTGTTCGACAATCTCATTCAACAGGCGGCGCACGTCCACCCAGGAGGGGTTGAGCGGCAGGTTGCCGCTCTCCAGACGGGCGATATCCAAAATGTCCGAAACCAGGCTGAGCAGACGCTGGACGCCGCGCTGGGAGACATCGGTCAGTTTCTGAACGATATCCAGCCTCCCCTGCTCCAGGAATCCGGGGATGGAGGACAGGCTGCCCTGCAAGACAGCCAGCGGGGCGCGCAGATCATGCACCAACATGTGGGTCATATCATCCCGGAGTTGCTGCAGGGCGAGCTCCTCGCTCATATCCCTGAAGACAAGCAACCAACCGGTCACCACCCCCCAGCGATCGCGCACAGACGCCAGAGTGCGTTCCACCTGAAGCTGCTTTTCCCCCTCCAGGGTGACGATGGTTTTTTTAACTGCGTTCTCCTTCTCGACGAGATACTGACATTCTGCCTGTAATCCGACCGGCGAGTAGCCAATGGCGCGCAGGAACGCGCCCACCTGCTCCTGGCGGGAGAACGCCAGCGAAATCCCGAGGAGGTTGTTCGCCGCAATCCCCAGTAAGTCAACCAGAGACCGATTGATTGCCACGACCCGGTAGGACAAATCCAGGAGCATAATCCCCTCCCGAACAGTATTTAAGATGGAATCCAGCTCCTGAACGCGGCGGGTTAACGCCTGGTCGGTTTGAGTGTAGAGATAAGCGTTCTGAATGCCCAAAGCCGCCTGGGCGGCGATGGCGTTGAGCACCTCCTCATGGGAGGCGTCGTACAGGTTGAACGCCGAGTGCGACTGGACGGATATCATCCCCATCAGCCGGTCTCCCACCATAATCGGCACGCCCAACCAGGAGGTCACCGGCTGCTGCGAGCGGCTGACGCCAAAGGCGCGGCGTAAGACATCTGTCTGCTCCCGGTGGGTTTGGGCTGTGCGGTGATTGAACAAGCGCTCCACCAGCCCCTTCCCGCTCCGCTGCGAAGACCATTGGACAATCTCGCCATTTTCCACCACCAGCGGAAAAGTGATTTCGTCATTCTCATCATCATAGAGGGCGACATAAAATGTCTCGACCGGCATAATTCGCGCCACTTGCTGATAGACTGCAAAGAGCAGCGCTTTCAAATCCAGGGTGGAAGACAACGCCTGCCCCACAGCCTGCAGACTGTTCAATTCAGCCAGCTGACGCGCCAGGCGCAGGCGGGAGATTGCCAGGTTGCGCATGACCAGAGCCGCCGCCGCCGTTGCAAGGGCGGCAAACAGGAAAGATTCCCAACCAAGCCCGGCATAAACCAATGCCACCAGAGGGGCAAAAATCATCGGCGCCCCTTCGTATATAAAAATGCTTGGCAGAGCTTTCAGGTACTGTTTGAAACCAGATATCCCTCGAATGCCCTGAAATAAGCTGGAGAGGACGTAATTTAACGCCAGGTATGCCAGCCAGAAACCCAGGAAAGAGACCGTGAACAACGCCCTGGAACTCACCAGCGGTTCCTCTCCGCCCAGCATGAGATAAATCACCCCTGCGGCAAGAAGCGAGGTGGTATAGCGGGTGGCATCCATCGCGGTGCGAATGAGCGCTTCGCGAGGCAAGGCAAGTTCGGGCATCCCCAGAGGGCTTGCGTATCGCTGACAAATCACCCCGGAGATCATCGCCCCACCAAGCGCCAGCCAGCCCGCAGGCAGGAGACCCAGGGCAAGAAAAGCCGCGGCGATGGTCATGGGCATCAGCGAAACCACCCCCCCACTCAGAGGCGCCCGGAAAGTATTGGTGAAGACGACCAACAAGCCAAAAACGAGCGCCGGCAACCAGAGATTCGCCGCGGGCGGGAAATTGATGGTGAGCAATAGCAGGGCAACCAAAACAATCAATGCCATCAACACCAAAAATCGGTCCGGAAATCGGGAGACTCTGGTCGCCATGTCTTTCATCATCTGCAATCCAGCAACTCGAAATTTACCACCCGCCACCCCGTTTCAGGTTCACAATCACACCCCCCACCAGGAGAAGCGACCCCAGCAGAGACAGGCTCAACCCCAGATAGAGGCTGAGCGGTCGAAATAGAAAATCCACCCGATGTTCGCCTGATGCCAACTCCACCCCGCGCAAGATTCCACCGGGAGTTAACAAGGGTTGCCGCCTGCCATCCACCCAGACCGACCAGCCAGGATAAGCGATCTCAGATAAAACCAGCAGCCCCGGTCCCCGCGCCTGAATCTGAATCCGGTTGGGCGACCAGATGATATCATCCACCGGAGAATAATCTTCTCCCAGATTGGAGGCGGGCGGTTGCACCCAGGCGCGTGGCAACGCCAGTTGATTCTCATAGAGGCGTGTTCTCCCAAAGCGGTCGAGGAGGGTCAAACCGGGCGCGTCCAGATCGTATTCAGCCGCCACAAAGCGCACATTGAGCAAGCCCAATAAATCCGCCCGGGGGAGGTAGGCGGCGTTGGCTGTCGCCGGAGTTCCCTGCGGGAAGGGCGGTAAAGTCACGCTATAACCACTGAATGGGATGCCGCTTGCCCTCTCCATGAAACTGCTGTAGGTTTGCAGTTGCAGCGGATCTATCCCATCTGCCAGTTCCAGACCATAGCGCACGGCGTTCTCTTGAGGCAGGCTGTATGATGGGGAATAGACGCGAAACATGCCTGGCTCGCCAGCCAAAAAAACCATTAAATCCTGTGTTTCAGCGAAAACCTGCTGACTGGTTCGAATCTGGAACAGAGATTGATTGACGCCGGCTGACTCTAACAGGCAGAGAGCAAACAAACCCATCAGCCACAGGCGATGGGTCAGGCGGTTTTTCTGCATCCCATAAAGCAACCAGAAAGCCGCCAGGGATATCGCTACGGCGCCCCAGGCAAATCCGGGGGGAACTTTCCCCGTCAAGCCCAACGAAAGGGCGGGCATGAGCAGGGCAAAACCGACCAATCCCGCCAGGGACAGGCGGACGCGGCGGGCGTCTGTCTCGCTCAAACCCATCTGGAGCGTTTCCAGAAAATATGCAGCCAGGGCTGCCAGCCCCATCCCCAACAAAAAGAGCGAACGGGCTGGGACGCGCAACAGATTGAGACCAGGGGCGCGCGCCGCCAGGTCGAAGAAAGGCAGGCTATCCCCCAAAGAATAGACCAAGGAGATGATCGCCAACCAAAACCAGAACCGCCCTCGAGAGCGGGTCTGCCTCGAAACGAGCGCCAGGAAGGCAAAAATCAGCGCGACGCACCCCGGGTAGAGAATCCATTCGTGAAAGCCGCCAAGATCAGGAAAGATCACCCCCAATAACCGCCCCAACGGTAAAGAATAAGCGCCCACGTCTCGTTCAACCAGGTTTGCCCGGGTGGACAGGCGTGCGTACTCAGCCAGGGGCAACGCCAGAGGGGCTGCCAGCAAAGCTGCGAGCATCGTATATCCAGCCAACAGGAGAAAGCAGCGTTTCCAGCCGCACAGTCCTGCCCTGATTCCAACGGAGGGTTTTAATGACGATCGCCAGAGCGCATACGCCCACCACACCCCGGCGGCGTAAGGCGCCCACCGCACATCGGCAACAAACACCAAACAAAGGACGACCGCAGCCACCCCCCAACGGCTGGCACGGCGCAACCTGGAAAGCCTGCCCGGAGGGGGTTCTGCGGTAGAAACCGCCGCCAAAAGCAGCCACGGCGTCCAGCTCAGCGCATAGAGCAAGCTGACGTGCCCCGCGCCGTAATGGGCGAAGATTTTGGGCATCCCCTCAAAAGCCAAACCGCCAAGCAAGGCGGAGAGGGGCGAGAGACCCTCGGAACGGAGCAGGCGATAAAAGCCCACCCCGCCCCAGATGATATGGATGACGATGAGCAGATTGACGCCCAGGGGTAAGGGCAGAATCAACGCCAGCCACCCCGGCGGATACCAGAGACCGGATAACGGATTGGCGGCAAACGGGTAACCGCTCAGAATGGTGGGAGACCAAAGCGGCAGAGTGCGCCAGATTGTCAGCGCCTGTTTGAGATAGTACGCGTTGGGGTAATGGGTAATCGCCAGATCGGAATAAGCCGCCAGATAAGCCGGATAAGCCGGATAAGGAAATCCACCGAGACCCGGCAAAAGTATTAGAACCGGCAATAGAAATAGAAATGGGTAACCACAACGTCTTAACCCCAAACGCAGGGATGAGATAGACAGCAGCGGCTGGCTGAGAGATACCGCCAGAGGAAGCGGGGTCTTCACAAAATTACCTCTCCTTATTCCCTGAGTACCCTCGAACGAAAGGGGATGCGACGCCTCCAATGGGGCGTAAATCTGCACCTCTCCAGAGCGATACACCGTTGGCAAGCCCTTCAGATATGCCGGATTGCCCAACGCCTGCTCAGCGGGACCATAAAAAATATACTTGACCTGATTGCGTCTGAGAAAATCATCCAGGGCGGCGCCGTCCAGGTCGCCGCGGTAAAAATCCATGGTCGCCTGCTCCTGTTGTTCAGCATCAACCGTCTCGTAAGGATGCCCATACACCACGCGCAGACCGGTATAGGCGGGGATGAGCAAACCGGTGCGCGGCGAGGCAAGCACCACCGCCTGAGGCGAAGGTTCGTTTGCCAACCAATCGAACGCCTGAAGCTCTTCTCGCCGGAGGAAAATCTCGGGGTCATGGGTCAGGGCGGCTTGGCGCGCCGTCGCCAGGACGAGGAGATTGGTCGGCAAAATCAGAATCAGGCTGATGGCTGCCAGAATCGCCGACCGCCGGGTTTTTCCGCCGGATAACCATTCCAAACCGGGAATCGCCAAAACCGCGAGGGGAACATACCAGCCAAGCAAAAAACGGCGTTGGAGGCTGAACGGAACATAGAGCAATACCAGCGCCATGGCGCTCCATACCAGAGGCAGCCGCCAATCCGGTTTGCCCGGTGAGACCGCCAACAGGCGAGTTTTCCAGAGATGGAGACCGCCCAGAAGCGCCAAAATCAACAACGGTGAAAACGAGATGAGGACATCCCAGATTGGGGGGGCGGGAGTCCTGTTCTGGGCGTTCCAGGCGCGCAGTTGCGGGTCTCTGAGGATGGCGAACACATCATAAATCAGGATCGGCGCGCCGCCCAGGGCAGTCCAAAAAAAACGACCAGCGTACTTTACAAAACGCCAGGAATCTTTACGGCTCACTGCGGAGAGGAGGGTTGTCAACCCCAGGACGAGCAAGGCGACCACCACGCCGAAAGGCGAGAGAATGGCGATGCCCAACGCCAGAAAAAACGCTCGCCATTCTCCGAAGAAGTTTTTCCATCCTCTTTTCAAAATCGCCTGCCCCGGAGGCAATGCGACGGGGCTTAATAACCAGAGCAACAAACCCAGAGACAGCGGAAAATGCGGGTTGGCATAGGCGGATAGAAATGGAAAAGCCTCCGCCACCCAGAAATCGGCGGTGAAAGCGCCATATGGCAGCAGCGCCCAGCCCATACCAGACCCAAGAGCCGCCATCCCAAATCCCAACGCCAGGTGGAAAGGTCGGCTGAAGAACGCCCTCATGAAACGATACAACGTCCAGAGCAAGAATATCGCCCCCAAAATACGGGCAGCATGAAACGCAACTATCAAAGGAATGTGGACAACTCGCGCCAGATGTCCAAGGGCGAGGTAATACGTAAAAATATACGCGCCCTTGCTGCCCTGGGGAGTGTACGGCAGGGTGTACTTCCAGGAGCCCTCCCACCCCTGATACATCTTGGCAAGATAGGTGTTGCCATCTTTCGGGTTGAACAAAAAACCCCCGAAAATATCGCTCTCTCCCGCAGATTGGGCTGCGTATCCATAGGGCAGGGTAATCGCCAGAAGGACCACCACGCTGATAGCCCATACCAGGCGGGAGGCGTTGCGCGAGTTCATAGAAGTATTGTAATTGCTTCCCCAAAACCGGCGAGTTTTCTTGACAAAACCGTAAGGGAAAGGCAGCTTGAGAATGACGCAATTTCCCTTGCCTTTATCCCCAACCAACCATATAATCTAAAATCATGAGCCAGCCATTTAAACTCTTTCGCCTGCAACAACTGGACAGTCAGATTGACAGCGCGCATGCCCGTCTGAACGAAATCCAGGCGATACTCAGCGATAACCGTGAGCTGAATCAGGCTGAAGAGCGAGCCAGACAATCGGCTGAGAGATTGGAAGCCGTGCGCAAGGCTCTCAACCGCGCCGAGTGGGAGGTGAAAAGCCAGCGGCTGAAAATCGAACAGAATGAATCGACCCTGTACGGCGGGAAAGTGCGCAACCCCAAAGAGTTGCAAGACCTGCAAATGGAAGTGGCGGCTTTGAAGCGCTACCTGGAAAAGCTGGAAGAACGCCAGCTCGAGCAGATGATCGCCCAGGAAGAAGCGGAGGTGGAAAACGAAGCCGCTCTCATCGAGCTGGAAAAAATCCGCGCCCAAAGCAACCTGCTCAACCAGAACCTGCTCAAAGAGCGAGAGACCTTGCTGGCTGAAATCAACCGGCTCCAGAGCGAGCGCCAGGCGACCGCGGCGTCTCTCCCGGAGGACGAACTGCGCCTCTACACACAGTTGCGCCAGCAACGGCGCGGGATTGCGGTGGCGCGGGTGGTTGACAACAACTGCTCCGCCTGCGGCTCCACGCTCAGCACCGCCCTGTTGCACACCGCCCGCACGTCCACCCAGCTCACCCGCTGCGACACATGCGGGCGAATTTTATACGCAGGATAACAACCGGCAGGGCAGCCATGGGATTCTTTCGCAACCTAGATTTCGACCGCACCTCGTTCTGGCTTGGCTTTCTGGCGGGATTTCTCACCCTGTGGTTGCTGGGGCGCCTGCGCCCAATTTTCAATGCACTGCTGGAAAAACTGCGGGCAGGTCTGCAGGAGGCGCGCCTGCGCGCCACTGCCGGGGCGGAAATCCGTCTGCGAAACGAGACCCTGCGCCGGGCGCAGTCCCTCCACCTGGCTGCGCGGTTGTTCTCCCTGGATGAAATCATCACCCCTCCAAAATTGTTGGCGCCTCCCCCGCCGGTAACCCCGGGAGAAGCCGCGCCAGAGGTGGACATCAACCATCTGGTAATGCCCTACCTGCCAGATTGGAGCGAGCTGCCCGGTCGCTACCGCGCCCCTGCAATCAGCCTGGCGGATGCGCTGCAGGGCGGCGTCAGCCTGGTGATCATCGGACGCCCGGGCAGCGGGAAAACGGTGGCGCTTGCCCACCTGGCTTCGCAAATGGCGCGCCGGGAGCGGCTACCCGGCGAGATAGAAAAGTGGATTCCCCTCCTGGTGCACGCGACCGATATCGTCCTGCCCCCGGAAAATCCGCAAATGATCTTAGATGTGCTCCTGGCTGCCCTGGGGCAAACCGGGGTGATCGCCGCCAGGGCTCGGGTCATTGAACACCTGCACGCCGCCCTCCAAAACGGTCACGCTTTGCTCCTCCTGGATGGTCTGGATGAGCTGCCGCCGCGGGCTGTGGATGAAATCTGCGATTACCTTCGCCAGCTCAAAGAGCATACGGCTAACCTGATTGGAATCGCCAATAAAAAGCGTGTGCTCGCCAAACCGGTGACGGTTCAGGACGAACCACAGGAAGACGACGATGATCGCCGTCCACAGAGCCTGAA
>JBBIPD010000118.1:0-8450 GCA_037443025.1 Chloroflexota bacterium | reverse complement strand
CCCAAGGAGACCCCCTCTCCTCCGGGATGGAGAATTATGACTTACTGGCAACCAGCGCACGCTGTGGGCGGCGACTTCTATGATTTTATAGCCCTGCCAGATGGGAGAGTCTCGGTCATCATTGGCGATGCAACGGGCAAGGGCATCCCCGCCGCCCTGGTGATGGCAACCACCTGCTCCATCCTGCGCGCCATCCTGACAGGCATCAATCAAGACCCCGGGCTTTCTCCCGGTAGGGTGTTAGCCCGCGCCAACGAGCTGCTCTGCTTACAAATATCGCCGGGCATGTTCATCACCTGCCTTCTGGCGCTGTTCGATCCGCATACCGGATTCTTCCAGTATGCAAACGCCGGTCACTGCTTACCTTTTCATCTGAGCGCCTCGGGCATCTGCGAGCTGCGCGCCACCGGCATGCCGCTCGGTTTGCTGCCTGGTATGAGCTATGAAGATAAACAAGGGATGATCGACGTAGGAGAAATGGTGATTTTCTTCAGCGATGGGCTGATCGAAGCGCACAATCCACTGGGCAAGATGCTCGGCACATCCAGCATGCAGCAGATATTGACTTCCCCAATGCTTCAAACCGATATCATCACCCATACCCTGGCGGGGCTGGCTGAGTTCACCGGCGCCGGTTGGGAGCAGGAGGACGACCTGACCCTGGTGATCGTCTTACGGACCTAATCCAGTACGTCCAGGCAGCGCTGGGCGAGGGCGGCAGCCACTTCGCGCCGGTACCCGGCAGAAGCCCACTGGTCGTCGGCGGAAAAATAAGCGTTCCTCGCCGCTTCCGCCGCGCCGCCAGCTTCCGGTCCGTCCAATGCCAGGAGAGGCGCTTCTCCGAAACCGCCCAACGCCAGGCGGGTGCGACCCGAAGACCAGCGGGCGACCGCGGCGCAGACCAACGGTTGGTCTGCAGGGGTGCGCGCCACATATTGATATGCCAGGCGTATATTGAGCGGGAAAGCGATGCTGGCAATCAGACGACCCGGCAGGCGCTCCTCACGGGTCAAGAGAAGCTCTCCAACCCCCACCTGCTCCTCTCCCGGCAGCAGTGTTACCTGGGCATCCATCGCCAGCAGGACCGTCGCCAGGGGGGAGCGCCCATTCGAAGCGACCAGCGTCCCTGCCAGGGTGGCGACCTGGCGCAGATTGTATGTGGCTTCGTGCCGAATCGCCTTGTAGAGAGCGGCGGGCAAGTCAGACGTATCAAGCAGCGCCTGAAGCGTCGCCGTCGCCCCCACCAGCAGACTGTTGCCCTTCTTCGAGATTTTGTTCAAACCCAATGCCTGCAAATCCACCACGGCATACTTTTCCGGGTCAGGCGCGTTGAGCACAGTCCCGCCCCCCAACGGGCGGGTCTTTATTTCCATACGCCCCAACAGACGCAGGGCTTCTTCGAGGCTATCAGGACGATGGTATTCGACGATCATCGAGGCTAACTCCGTGAGTCAATCGGGATAGACTTTCCAGCCCAACGCCTTCAGGTCTGCTCCCTGAAGGAACCCCTGAGGCACGTCCACCAGCAGGGCGTCGGCTTCTGCCAGGACCTCGCCCTGGGGTCCGTAGATAACGCCGCTGGAGGTGGCTGTGCGCGATTTGCTCTTCAATGCCTTGCCGACGATGCGCAGGGGCTGCTCCACCGGGACGTTCTTGCGGTAACGCACCTCCAGGCGGGCGGTGTACATGAAGCGCGGCGGGTCAATCCCCATGTGGGCGCGCCCGCAGACTTCATCCAGCATCGCCGCCACAATGCCGCCGTGCACCACGCCCGGGAAGCCCTGGTAGCGCTCCGGCACGGTGTACAGGCAGGTCACCTCGCCCGGGGCGGTGAGGTCAAAGCGCAACTGCAAGCCGAACGCGTTCGATAAGCCGCAGACGAAGCAATACCGGGAATTGGGCTGTCTCATTGGGCAAATGTATCAATCAACAATTTAAAACTGCCGCCCACAGGGTACAGGATGGGGCAGGTGCAGCCGCGCTTGCGATATTCGTTCACCTTAGCGCGCGCCTCCTCCGGTGTGCCGGAGGCAGTGATGCGGTGAATCAACTCTTCCGGCACCAGGTGCTTGGCGCGCTGGATTTGCTCCTTGGTGGCGGGCCAGCCCAGGATGGACTGAATCTGCGCCACCACCTCATTCGAGACGCCGGACGCCTTGGCGATATGCGGCTGTTGGGCGAGATATTGGGTGAGCAGCTCGCGGGTCGAGTCGATCGCCACCTCGCGGTCATTGTCCACCGAACACACCACCAGTTGCGGGCGGTCGAGGTCGTCCAGGGTGCGCCCGGCGCGCTTGGCGCCAATCTCCAACGATTCCAGGGCGCGGTCATTGTATTCTGGCGGCACGCAGTAGTTCAGCACCACCCCGTCGGCGATCTCGCCCGCCAGCTCCATCATCTTATCGCCGGTGGCGCCAATCATAATCGGCACGTGACGTGGCTCGCGCCTGCCATGCACCACATCCAGTTCGATGCCCTCCACATGATGGAACTCGCCGTGGAAGGTGACCCGCTCCATGTTGAGCAGGCGGCGCAGCACTTCCACCGTCTCGCGCATGGCGACCAGCGGTTTACGCCGCTCGATGCCCACATTGCGCGCCAACGGGTCCCACCAGGCGCCGATGCCGCAAATGATGCGGTTTGGCGCCAGGTCATCCAAGGTGAGGAACGTGGCTGCTAATAAGCCAATATTGCGCGTCCAGTTGTTGATGACCCCCGAGCCAACCTTGATGCGCTCGGTCACCGCGGCGTACGCCGCCATCGGCACAATTGCATCGCGCACCAGGCGCGACTCCGCCTGCCAGACGGCTTCAAAACCGCGCTGCTCCGCATAACGGACGTATTCCAAACCATCCCGCAGGTCGTGCGAATCCTGCAAGTACAGGGCGACTCGTTCAGGCATATCTCCTCCGTTTCAGTGGAATTTAATATCCGCTCTCCAGCTCTTCTCCAATGATTTCAAGATCTTCGGGAAGATCCACATCCAACGCCAGAGAGGGCAGCTCGCATATCTCCAGACGCGCCCCAGCCTGCCTAGCCAGTTCACAATGGCGCTCGAATGAACCAGGACCGAACTCGTAATCAATCAAGCCAACCGGACAGACCAACAAGGCGTTGGTTCCCTGGCGATGCCGGTCTGGCGCCACAACCACCACCGGCGGGTACTTTGCCCGTTCCAGCATGGCATGCACATCCTCGGGCGTAATCAAGGGCAAATCTGCTGGTACGATAAGGATACCACGAGTGACGTAATTCATCGCCAGAAATGTCGCCCGAGCCAGGGCGACGTTCAAATGCGGTGCGCCGTTTTCCTGGACGGTGCGTGCGCCATGGTCTCGCGCCAGGGCTAAAGCCGCCTGATCCCGGCTGACGACCAATACCTGCTCAATTTCGGGAATTTTTCGAAGTGTATCAACGGTATGCGCCAACAGGCGTCGGTTTAAGTCGGCGCGCTCTTCCTGGGACAAAACGCCCGCCAGGCGGGACTTCCCCTGCCGTAGCGGTTTTACCGGAACGATAGCCCAGAATGTCATCGAATTTTCTACCTCCACCGCATCCACTACCATCAAACCTGACCAGTAACGCTTTGCTGAACAAATCCAGCCAGCGCCTGGGCGATGTTCTCTCCTCCTCCTGCGATGAGCGCCTCACTACCCTATATTCTCTTTATCCGGCATGCCCAGCCTCTTAGCGGTTCGAGGCAAGGCTCGCCCCGAATTTTAACACCTCCTCCGCCAGTCGGCGGCGGTCCTGGGGTGCGCGCATGAGAGTATCGGTCAGGCAAACCCGCGTCCCCAGGGTCTCAACCGAATGCGCCTGATTCTCGTCGAGTTGATCCAAAACAAATCCAGCCAGAAGCCCGGCGTAATGACGGGCAACCGACAGGGCTGATGGCTGGATGCCAAGCTCGGCGTACATCTTGGCAGCCGGTCCCTTGACTGCGGCGCCAGCGATGATGGGGGAAACCGCCACTACTGGTTGGTTTTCCATCGCTTCTCGAATTCCAGGTATTGCCAGGATTGGGTCAATGCTCACCCACGGGTTCGACGGGCAAATTACCACAAGATCAGCCGCCTCCAGGGCGTCTTGAACGCCGGGCGCCGGATGAGCCTGCTGGCAGCCCTCAAAACGAAAGCCTTTCACGACCGGGTGGCATTGTCGGTGCACAAAGTATTCCTGAAAAGGCATCTCCCCCTCTTCAGTATACACCCAAGTTGGCACGCTGTCATCACTTGCTGGCAAAACTGTTATGCCAATCCCCCATACCTGGCAAAAATGGCGCGTGATCTGGCTCAAGGTCTGACCCAGACGCAGGCGGCGGGTGCGTTCCAGATGGGTGCCGAGATCTCTATCTCCCAAACGAAACCAGGCTGGACCGCCCAGAGCGACCAGATGCTCCAGGGCATTCCAGGTCTCGCCTGCCAGCCCCCAGCCCGTGACCGGGTTTGCCATCCCCGCCAGGGTGTAACAGACCGTATCCAGGTCTGGACAGATTTTCAGCCCGAGATGTTCAAAATCATCCCCAATGTTCACCACAACCGTCAGATTTTCGGGCGGGAGACATTCCGCCAGCCCAACCGCGAGTTTTGCGCCGCCCACTCCCCCAGCCAACGCGACCACCTTCATCCCGGTTATCCTCAAGGTTTCACCATCGCTTCTGAATATATCTTAACCCAAAATCCGGCATTTAATCTCGACTTGTCAGTATATTGCCAGAATCCGGTGCGCATCAAGGGTAGTAACGGGTTACCTCATTGACAGACAGCCGCGGCGTGGGGAGGGATTCCTGGCGGGGGTAGCCAAGCAGCACCAGCCCCATGGCATCCCAACTTTGCGGCAGGTTGAGCATCCTGCGCACTGCCTCGCCCGCGAACAAAGGGGCGCACATCCAAACCGCGCCAAGCCCCAGCACATGCGCCGCCAGGAGCAGATTTTGTCCCGCCATTGCGACGCTTTGGACGCCCATCAGATACTCGGCGGACTGACGGGATGAGTCTGGATAGAGATCCAATTGCTCGGTGTCCAGGCAGATCAGCACCGCTGCGCCTGCGCCGAGAATTCTTTGCATAGAACGCTCCACCCTGCGCTCGATTTCGGGTTGTGTGACGCCATCGGCTGCAAGGTCGCGGCGAAATTCCGCCCCCATCCCTTCAGCCAGCTTGCGCTTGACCTCCGTCCCGGTAAGCACAGCAAAACGCCAGGGTTGGCGATTATGCGCAGATGGCGCCCAGGTGGCAGCGTCCAGAATTTTCTCCAGAACTGCGGTTGGGATAGGGTCAGACGTGAACGAGCGCACCGAGCGCCTGGTTTTCATCACAGACAACGTTTCCGGTTGACGCCGGATGAGCATGGCGCGCATGCCCGCCCCGTTCAAGAAATCCTCCACCAACTGTTCTTCCTCAGCGGTACAGGCGATGAGAAGCTTGATTTCGGCATCCTTTTTATCAAGATCGACCGAAAGCGCAACCGCTTCGAGCGTCTGCTCGGGGCGCGAACCGAGGAACAGGTCCACCCCACCCCCATCCTGCGCCAGGGTACCCTCCAGATACCCATAATCCAGCGGGTAGATCAACTCGGGGTAGCGCGGATGACGGCTGCCGCGCGGTCGGTCAATCTTGATTGGGCTGGTCGCCATCAAACGCTCAAGATACTCCCAAAACTCAGCCCGGTATCTATTTCGTTCGAGCAACTCTATATCACTCCTCCAGCCGCCTAGCGGAATAAGTCCTGATTCTTGGGGCGCAGCACTTCTTTCAGGGACGCTTCGCGCAACGGGTAAGGAAAACCACGGACATGCACCACCGGCGTCTTTTCCGCCGCCTGACCCATGACCAGTGAAGCGGCGGCAGCCAGTTCATCCGCGGCGCCGACCTCGGTGATGCGCAATTTATAACCGAACAAATCCGCCTGCCCGCGCAGGTCAACCACCCCAGGCACCCCAGCCAATCCAATCGCCACGCCCACCGTGCCCAGACGCCAGGCGCGCCCGTGGGAGTCGATAATCATCACTCCCAACCGGACGCCGGAGGCGTCTTCCAGCTTCTGGCGCAGCGACCGCGCCGAAGCGTCGGGGTCTACGGGGAGCAACAAGACCCACTCCTCGTTTTCATCGCCCTCCCCAGCCACATTGGAGTGGTCTATACCGGCGTTCGCACAGACAAATCCCAGGCGGTGTTCAACGATCATCGTCCCAGGGCGGATGCGCAGCACTGCCGCGCTCTCGCGCAGGTTCAGCTCCACCAGGCGTGGGTCTTTTGCCGCCTGGCGGGCGAGCAGACACGCCCGTGCGCCTGGCTGGACCGTCGCCAGGTTCACCAGGCGCCCTTCAGATTTCGAGACAATCTTCTGCGCCACAACCAGAATATCGTCATCTTTCAGGGTGATTTCGGCGCGGCGCAGCCCTTCCAGGATCATCGGCGCCAGATCATCCCCCGGCTGAACAAGGGGTAAGCCGGGAAGCGGGGTCAGGGTAAGGGTCATCTTGGTATACCGGTGATGGAGATGCTGGCGGTTTTTGTGGCGTAATATTTGTTCAAATTGATCAGGAGTGAAGTGATGCCCTCCACAACCACGGCATTGTCTAAATCGCCAGCATAGAAGGCGCGCATCCCGGCGGCGTGAGCCAGTTGAATGACCTCTTCCGCCGCGAGACGGTCATCGGCGCAGACAATCACATCCGTCTCAATCGGTTGTCCCAGATTTTTCCTCAAGGCATGGGCAGGGACGTTTTGAAACGCCGCCACCACGCGCACCTCGTCGCCAAGGAGATTCTGAGCGTGACGGGCGGCTGAGGGCGGGGCAGGGGGCTTGGGGTCGCGAAAGTCCACCCGAGCGGTGGCGTCCACCAGGATTTTCCCCTTCAAATCGTCCTTCAAACCGGTCAGCGCCTGTTGATGGGCAGATTGCACCACTGTCAGGACACAGATATCGGCGCAACGCGCCGCATCCTTATTTTCCATCCCGCGGATGGTATCTATCCCCAGCTGTTGATTCAATTCAGCGGCGACCGCTTGAGCCTTCTCTAACTGGCGTGAACCGATGATGATGGGGTAGCCGGCGTTAGCCCAGCGCAGCGCCAGCCCCGGACCTTCTTTTCCCGTCCCGCCCAGGATGGCAATAACAGGTTTTTGCTCGCTCATGATTCTCCTTATCCCGTTTAGGTTGATTATCAGGCAAATTGCTCGTTGAAGCGTTTCCAGACCGCCGGCGCCAGGCGCAAGGCTCGCTGGCTGATCTCCTCCACATCCACCGTTAACAGCTTGCGGTCTTTCATCAACACCTGCCCGGCGACGATGGTTGTCGTCACCATGCTCTCATGGAATCCAAAAATGATATGCCAGGGCAGGTTGTCCGCTGAAAGGGGAGTATAGGGATGGTAATCCACGAAGATCAAATCCGCATGAGCGCCAGGAGAAAGCACCCCCAGCGGCGCGTTGGGGAAAAACAGACCCGCCAGGGCGGCGTTATTGTACACCCCAATCTCCGCCACATCCATCCCATTCATGCGGCGTGGGTCGCGGTTCCAGGCTTTATGCAACAGATACGCCGTTTTCCACTCCTCCCACATGGTGTGAGAGAACCCATCCGTTCCCAGGCATACCGGCACCCCGGCGCGCATCAGGGACTCGACGTAAGCCACGCCAACCCCATTGTTCATGTTTGAGCGAGGCTGGTGGGTTACCCAGGTTCCGCTTTGCGCCAGCAGATTGACCTCGAGCGCGTCGACGTGAACTGCATGCGCCACGATGCTCCGCGGTCCCAGAATGCCCCGCCGATGCAAACGGTCAATCACCCGCATCCCCGATTTCGCCAGGCTATCGTACTGATCAGCCTCATGCTCAGCCGCATGGATGTGAAAGCCCGTCCCGGATGGAGCCGCCTGGCGGCAGGCATCCAGGCTGGCATCCGAGAGAGTCAGGCTGGCGTGCAAACCAAACGTGGCAGCAATCCGACCGGAGGGCGGCGGGTTGGACGCCAGCTTTTCCAAGAAGCGCACGTTCTCACGTATCCCCGCCTGGGCTTTATCCATCCCATCCCGATCGGTAACTTCGTAACAAAGCACCGCCCGCACGCCCGCCTTTTCCACGGACTCGGCGATGACATCGAGCGAGCCATCAATCGCGTTGGGAGAGGCGTGGTGGTCAATCAGGGTGGTTGTACCGTGCCGGATAGCATCCACCAGCATCACGTCGGCGGAAGCCCGCACGTCTTCCAGGGTCAGCGATTTATCCAGACGCCACCACAGCTTTTGCAGGATTTCGGGAAAATCCTTGGGGGCGGGTCCCGGGATGGCTAAACCGCGGGCATAAGCGCCATAAAAATGGGTGTGAGCGCAAATGTTACCCGGCATGACATACTGCCCACTCGCGTCCAGGCGCTCTGCATCGGGATAGCGCGCCAGCAATTCCTGCTCGACGTCGGACAGCCCCGCCAGCTCCGCAAGCTGATGG
>JBBIPD010000117.1:3075-8460 GCA_037443025.1 Chloroflexota bacterium | reverse complement strand
CGCGCGCCCTCTGCGAGCGCCTTCACCCGACCGATATAGCGGAATCCACCGCGATCGAACACCACACTGGTGATGCCTTTAGATTTCGCCCGCAGCGCCAGGGTTTTGCCTACCAGCCGAGCCTGTTCAGTTTTCTTCAAACCAGCCATTTGCTCGCGCAGTTCATGGTCAATGCTGGAAGCCGCCACCAGGGTGCGTCCGGCTTCATCATCGATGTCCTGGGCGTAAATCTCCGCCACGCTGCGAAAAACATTCAAACGAGGTCTCTGCGGCGTACCGACCACTTTTTTGCGCACGCGCTGATGGCGGCGCTGCCGAGCAACAGAACGTGATTTTTTTGCGCTCATAAATTACACCTTACCTGACTTACCAGCCTTGCGGCGGATTTTCTCTTCTAAATATTTAATCCCTTTTCCTTTGTAAGGCTCCGGAGGGCGGACTTTACGGACGTTAGCAGCGACCTGCCCCACCATCTCCTTGTCATAACCCATCACTTTGATCTGGCGGGTGCGCACGTCCCAATCAAAGGTGATACCCTTCGGGGGTTCCATCACAATTGGATGAGAATAGCCCACATAAAGGACCAGGTTTTTTCCGTCGGCGATCTCGGCGCGATATCCGACGCCGTTCACTTCCAATATTTTTTCAAAACCGGCGCTTACACCCGTCACCATGTTTGAAATCAAGGCTCGAGTCATCCCATGCAACTCTCGGTAACGGCTTTCATCCGAGGGGCGCTTAACCAGGATTTCACCATTCTCCATCACGATTTCCATCTCGGATGGAAAGGTTCGCTCCAATTCGCCCTTTGGTCCTTTGACGCGCACCGTAGAGCCGTTGATTTCGACCTCAACGCCTTTGGGTATCACCACCGGCATACGACCTATTCGAGACACAATTACCTCCTTGACAACGTCGTTCGCTCAAACCTCGGGAAAGCTGGCGCTGGGGCGCAGTTGTTTTCCGAACCAGATTTGGCTCTTCCGACGCTCCTGCTCACCAGACTTTACAGAGAACTTCTCCGCCAACGCCAAGTTGGCGCGCCCGCTGACCGGTCATAACCCCTTTAGGGGTGGAAATTATGGCAACGCCCATACCTGACAACACCCAGGGTATCTCCGCTTTCCCGGCGTAAACGCGTCGTCCCGGTCGGCTTACCCGCTCCAGACCGGTGATGACCGACTTGCGCTCGCGTCGTTCCCCAACATACTTCAAGCGGATGCGCAGCACCTTATGCCCTGGTCGCTCACCGTCCACCACTTCGTAGGAGCTGATATAGCCTTCTTCTTTCAAAATCTTCGCAATGGCAACCTTCAAGTTCGAACTTGGCATTGCCACCATCGCATGACCCATCATGATCGCATTGCGGATGCGGGTCAACATATCGGCAATAGGATCGCTTACACTCATGAAATACACCTCCACCCGGCTACCAGGAAGACTTCACAACACCAGGGATTTTGCCCTGCAATGCCAGTTCACGGAAGCAAATCCGGCACAAACCGAATCGGCGAATGTATCCGCGCGGGCGTCCACAAATTTTGCA
Organism: Chloroflexota bacterium; assembly: GCA_037443025.1. Lineage (GTDB taxonomy): Bacteria > Chloroflexota > Anaerolineae > Anaerolineales > UBA4823 > JAQBDA01. The sequence goes on along the minus strand of JBBIPD010000117.1, from coordinate 6,914 downwards.
GCGATTGCGCACCCGGATGGGATATTTTCGCCGCAATTCACGATACTGCATACATTTTTTTGCCATTGACTACCCTTCCTTCTTGAACGGCATGCCGAGCATTTGCAGCAGTTGCCTGCCTTCATCATCGTTGCGAGCGGTGGTGATGATGCTCACCTCCAAACCGCGTAGCTTGTCAATTTTGTCATACTCGATTTCCGGGAAGACCAGTTGCTCCCGCAAACCGAGGGTATAGTTGCCCCGCCCATCGAAGGCGTCTGGATTTACGCCGCGAAAATCGCGCACTCGCGGCAATGCCACGTTCATCAGACGGTCCAGGAACGACCACATCCGCTCGCCGCGCAGGGTAACCTTTACGCCAATCGCCCTGCCTTCGCGCAGTTTGAAATTGGCGATGCTCTTCCGCGCCTTGGTGATGATCGGCTTCTGACCTGTAATCTGGGTGATATCCGCCACGGCTGCATCCAGGGCTTTGGCGTTATCCAACGCCTCACCTACGCCGACATTGACCACCACTTTCTGAATGCGCGGCACCTGCATATCGTTGCTCAGATTGAGCGACTTTTTGAGAGCCGGCGCAACTTCTTTTAGATAACGTTCTTTCAATACATGTGCCATCAGTCCACTCCCAGCCATCCACTCAGTCAATCAACGCCTGGCATTTCTTACAGACGCGCACGCTTTCGCCGTCTTGGCGTTGAACACCTACCCGGGTGGCTTCGTTGCATTTGGGGCAAACCAGCATGACGTTTGATATGTGAATCGGTCCCTCGAACTCAATGATCCCCGGGGATAGCGCCCTTCGACCCTGAGTCTCTACCCGGCGCTGGTGCTTCTTGCGCATATTGACGCCTTGCACCACCACCCGACCTTCATCCGGCAGGACTTTGATCACCTCGCCTCGTTTGCCTCTGTCTTCGAAGCGACCACTGATTACTTCCACGGTATCGCCTTTTCTGATTTTTACCTTCACAGCTTACGCTCCTGCATCCGCCAGCTCTAGAGCACCTCTGGAGCCAGCGAAACGATTTTCATGAATCCTTTTTCACGCAACTCGCGCGCCACGGGTCCAAAAATACGGGTTCCCTTTGGATTACGCCCGTCCTGATCCAAAATCACGGCGGCGTTGTCGTCAAAGCGAATGTAGGAACCGTCCTCGCGCCGCCACTCTTTAGCGCAACGCACAATCACCGCCCGGACGATTTCGCTTTTCTTCACCGAGCCTTGTGGGGAGGAGGATTTAACCGTCGCCACCACCACATCGCCCACCGCGCCGTATCTCCGAGTGGAACCGCCCATGATATGAATCACAAGCAGCTCGCGAGCGCCAGTGTTATCCGCTACCTTCAAACGGGATTCCTGCTGGATCATCTCTAAGCCTCCAACTCAGACTCGCCCGCGGCGATATCGCGGCGGAGAATTTGCTCGACAACCCAACGCTTGCGACGGGACAAAGGCTGGCTCTCGACAATCTGTACCCGATCGCCAATCTGGCAACCCAACTCATCGTGAGCCATGACGCGCTTGCGGCTGCTGACCACTTTTTTATACAAACGATGTCGGAAAGTACGGTTGATTTCAACCACCACCGTCTTATCCATTTTGTCACTGGTGACAACTCCAATCAATCTACGGCGAGTATTCATGCTTCACCTTCTATTCAACCGTTTCACCACGTTCTCTGAGCACGGTCAACAACCGGGCAATCTCGCGGCGAGTAATGCGCAGGCGGGTATAGTCCTTTAGCCCGCCAATCGCCATTTGAAAACGCAGGTTCATATATTCTTCGCGGGCATCGTTCAGCTTTGCCTGGATTTCTTTCGAGGACAGGTTTCTAATTTCTGCGGGTTTCATGCCTCGCCTCCTGCCTGGTCGTACCGACCAACGATCTTGGTCTTAATGGAAAATTTGTACTGAGCCAGCCTCAGAGCATGCTCAGCCACATCCACCGGCACGCCGCCTCCAACCTCGAACATGATCCGCCCCGGCTTAACCACTGCGACCCAATATTCCACATTACCTTTGCCCTTACCCATACGGGTTTCAGCCGGCTTTCGGGTGACAGGCTTATCCGGAAAAACGCGAATCCACACTTTTCCACGGCGGCGTAAGGCGCGCACAATTGCACGGCGGGCTGCCTCGAGCTGGCGAGCGGTGACCCACCCAGGTTCCAGGGCTTGCAAGCCGTAATCGCCAAAGGTTACCTCGGCTCCACGTTGTGCTTTGCCTTTCATTCGTCCGCGCATTTGCTTGCGCCATTTAACTCGTTTCGGCATTAACATGATGACAACTCCAAAACTCCGTAATCATTGACCTGTATCCGCCAGGGGTTTGATGCCTGGGTCAGGTCGCTCATCTCTGATTACCCGAATCATTCACTGACGTAGACACCCTCGGTCATCTGGGCTTTCTCTTCAAGCTCTGGCAGCACTTCGCCCTTGTAAATCCACACTTTCACGCCGATCTGCCCATAGGTGGTGAGCGCTTCTGCCATGGCAAAATCAATATCGGCGCGCAAGGTCTGCCGGGGCACCCGACCCTCGCGCATATTAATCGAACGCGCCATTTCCGCGCCGCTCAAACGTCCAGAAACCTCTACCCGAATTCCCTGTCCGCCGGCGCGGATGCATTGCTGCATCGCCCGCTTCATGGCTCTCTGGTAGCTGATGCGGCGTTCCAGTTGTTCGGCAATATTTTGAGCCACCAGGTAGGCATCCAGGTCGGGGGATTTGATCTCTTTGATTTCCAAATCAATCTTTTTCCCAACCAGCGCCTCCAGGCTCTGACGCATCTTTTTGACGCTCTCCCCTTTGCGCCCAATCAGGATGCCCGGCTTTGCGGTGTGAACCACAACCTTCACCTTGCCGGGGAATCGTTCAACGTCTATCCGAGACACCCCGGCGCGCGCAGCCTCTTCACGAATCAGCTCGCGCAATTTAAAGTCCTGGTGAAGTTGATCAACGTAATCGTTGCCTTCAGCATACCACCGACCTTCCCAGGTCTTGTTGATCTTCAGACGAAAACCGATTGGATGTACTTTACGACCCATTTCATCTCCTTATACTCCACACCCCAGTTTCTCAGGCTCTTCCCGAGCGGGGGACGTGGAGTACCCGTGACTTTCTCTTATTCCCGCTCTCGCAAAACCACCGTGATGTGAGAGGTGCGCCGCAACCAGGGTTTGAACCGTCCGCGCGCTCCAAAACGACGCCATTTTCGGGTTGGCGCTTCATCGGCGTAAATCTGATAGACGTACAGATCATCCCGGCTGACGCCAAAGTTTTCCTCAGCATTTGCAGCCGCAGAAGATAAGACCTTAAACACCGGACCGGCTGCCGCATTCGGGGTGAAGCGAAGCAGGGTGAGGGCTTCGATGACATCTTTGCCCCGTATCATATCCACAACCAGACGCACTTTCTGCGGTGAATGGGGCACGTATCGGGCTTGAGCGCGAATATTGGTCTCCATAGCTTACCTGCCTCTCTTCGCCTTCTTTTCCGCCACATGCCCTCGGAAGGTGCGGGTCGGCGCAAACTCGCCCAGGCGATGCCCCACCATGTTTTCGGTGATATAAATCGGCACATGCCTGCGCCCGTCATGGACGGCGATTGTATGCCCCACCATTTGGGGGAAGATCATGCTGGCGCGGCTCCAGGTGCGAACGACCTTCTTCTCTCCGCGTTCATTCATCATTTCAATCTTTTTCAGCAGTTTTGGGTCTACAAACGGACCCTTTTTCAGCGATCGTCCCATCAGATCATCTCCAACTATTATTCAACGACTATCGCACTGATTCGCTTATCATCAGACACTAGCGTTTCTTTCCACGCCGCCGAATG
>JBBIPD010000117.1:0-3065 GCA_037443025.1 Chloroflexota bacterium | reverse complement strand
ATATTTATCGGTCTTCTTATTCTGGCGAGTTTTATACCCCAGGGTGGGTTTACCCCATGGACTTTTCGGTCCGGGCATGCCGATGGGTTGACGTCCCTCGCCTCCGCCATGCGGGTGGTCTCTGGGGCTCATGGCTGAGCCGCGCACCGTCGGGCGAATCCCGAGGTGGCGTTTGCGCCCCGCTTTGCCAAGCTTGACGTTGCTGTGATCCAGGTTCCCTACCTGACCAATGGTGGCGTAGCAGACCTGTCGCACCAGGCGCACTTCCCCTGATGGCAGCCGCACCTGGGCGTAGTCGCCCTCTTTAGCCAGCAATTGCGCCGCGCCGCCCGCAGAGCGAACCAATTGCGCGCCCCGCCCCTGCTTCAACTCAATATTGTGTACCATTGTCCCCACCGGGATGTTGGCGATGGGCAGACAGTTGCCGGGGCGGATTTCGACGTTCGGTCCGGAAACGACAGTATCGCCAACCCGCAGGTCTAGAGGCGCGATGATGTAACGCTTTTCGCCATCCGCGTAGGAAAGCAACGCCAGGCGCGCCGTCCGATTGGGGTCGTATTCTATCGCCGTCACCTTTGCCGGAATCCCATGCTTTTCGCGTTTGAAATCAACCACGCGCACATGCCGCCGATTCCCGCCGCCGCGATGGCGAACCGTCACCCGACCGTACGCATTACGTCCGCCGCTTTTCCGCAGGGGTTTAAGCAGAGAGCGTTCCGGCGTGCTTTTGGTGATTTCTTCAAATGTGTACCCGGTCATCCCCCGCTGACCTGGGGTTGTGGGCTTATATTTCTTTACCGCCATCACTTCACCCCTTCAAAGATATCAATCGTGTCATCTGGGGCGAGGGTTACGATAGCCTTCTTGTAACCGCTGCGCCGCACCATCAGCCGCCGACTGCGCGCCCTGCGCGTGCGTTTGGCTGGCACATTGATAATGTTCACCGTAATCACATCTACGTCGAAGAGAGTCTCCAGGGCATCTTTGACCAGACTCTTGGTCGCATCCGGCGCCACCTCAAACACGTATTGATGAAGGTCGCTGTTCAGGTAATTCGACTTCTCGGTAATGATGGGGCGGCGAAGCACATCGTAAATGGTTGTCATAGCTCCCTCCGACCTATCCTAAATACGACTCAATCACATCCAGAGCCTTGAGGGGCATAATCACTTTGTTATAGCCCAACAGGTCACGGATATTGAGATAATTGGCATGTAAGATTTTTGCCCCAGGCAGGTTATTCGCCGAGCGGATGACCATCTCGTAATCTCCGTTCTTTTCAGGAATCAGAATCAACACGCTGGCGTCTCCAACCAACCGCTCAATTGCCTGGGCGATAACCCGGGTCTTTGCCTCAGACACCTTAAGTTCATCCAAGACGACAATCTCCGCCTCGGCTGCCTTGACCGATAAAGCCGAGCGGAGGGCAGCCCGGCGCATTTTGCGCGGCATATCCAGGGTGTAATCCCTCGGGCGTGGCGTGTGCACTTTGCCACCGCCCACCCACTGGGCAGCCCGAATGGAACCCTGACGCGCCCGACCGGTGCCTTTTTGACGCCAGGGTTTGCGCCCACCGCCGGAGACCTCGCTACGCCCTTTGGTTTTATGGGTTCCCAGGCGGGCATTTGCCATCTGGCGGACATACGCCTGATGCATCAGGTCAACATTAATTGGCGCCTCGAAGATGCGGCTGGGCAGTTCCACCGTACTGACTTTATTACCTTCCAGGTTCAAAACATCAATTTCCATAGTTACATCGCTCCATCCAGGCATCGCTCTTTCAATCACGCCTCAGTTCGCCTCCCTGCTCGAGCAGGTTGCTCCCGAAAGGCGCTTCTGAGATGCCTATTGCTTGCGCGCTCCTTTTATCATCACCACGCCGCCCTTCGGTCCCGGAACAGCGCCGCGGACAGCCAGAAGGTTGCGCTCAGCATCTACCTGAATTACCTTCAGATTCTGCACCGTTACCCGCTCGTGACCCATATGTCCGGCGCCCCGCGAGCCTTTATACACCCTGCCGGGGGTAGTTCCGGAGCTGCGAGCACCAGGGGCGCGCTGACGATCGGATTGACCGTGTGTTTTGGGTCCACCTTTGAAGTGATACCGCTTCACCGCGCCGGCGAAGCCTTTCCCCTTGCTGGTGCCAATCACGTCCACATGCTCGCCAACCGAGAACACCTGCTCCACGGTGACTTTTTGACCCACTTCGACTTCCGGATTTTTCTCCCGAAATTCGCGCAAAAAGCGCAGAGGCGGCAGATTGTTGCGTTTCAAATGCCCAAGCTGACCTCCGCTCAAGCTTTTTGGCTTCACCTCGATAAAACCCAACTGCACCGCCGAATAGCCATCGTTGTCCGTGGTGCGCACCTGGGTAACAAAGCATGGCCCAGCTTCGATAATCGTCACCGGAATAGCCGCACCGGTCTCATCGAAAATCTGGGTCATGCCGACTTTCTTACCAATCAGCCCTTTCAACATCTCCGTTTTCTCCTAAATTATCAAACTTTCGGGACTGTCAGCCGGGCTTGGCTGCATCATCCCTGAACACTGCGCAGTCAACCTCGTCGCGGCGAAGCTGGAAGTTTTTTCGGTTCGCAGCCAACGCGGCTCTTACGCAGCCTCGGTTCATACCCGGCGCCGGAAAGAATTAGCGCCAGGCGATGAAATGCACTATATCTTGATTTCAATGTCCACGCCTGCTGGAAGATTCAGGCGCATCAGCATATCAATTGTTTTCGAGTCCGGGTCCAGCACGTCAATCAGGCGATTGTGCGTGCGAATCTCAAAATGTTCGTGCGAATCCTTGTCAATAAAGGTCGAACGTCGAACAGTAAAACGTTCGATGCGGGTCGGCAAAGGTACAGGACCGACCACCCTGGCGCCGGTGCGTTCCGCGGTTTCGACAATGCGCTTTGCCGATTGATCTAATACACGGTGATCGTAAGCTTTCAATCGAATACGAATCTTTTGCTTCGCCATGTCAACCGCCTAATCCAAAATCTTGGTGATCACGCCGGCGCCAACCGTCAGACCACCTTCGCGGATCGCAAACTTCGACCCCTGCT
>JBBIPD010000116.1:0-8477 GCA_037443025.1 Chloroflexota bacterium | reverse complement strand
ATTTCATCTTCGAATGCCGCCTTTCGGCGGTATAGCCGAATCTCGCAGCGACAAACTTGTTTCTTGTAATCACCCTGGGCTGATTTTATGGACTTATTGCGGTCGAGTCTAATATCTGCTATAATATTTTCAGTTACATGATTCTTCAGACCTTGAGGGAACGCTCGGCAGCTTCTTCTACCCCTGGCTCGATAGGCATTCTTGATGACCGGACGTCGCGATGACGCTAAAACGAAATTTTCTCAGCATCATCATTATCGGATTCATCCTGGCTGCCTGCCAGACGCCCAAGCCGCCGGAAAGCACGCCCAGCCTCCCCCCATCACCGACTGCCGCACCCACCAGATCAGTTCCCACCCAGACCATACCAGCCAGCCCCAGCCCCACGCCTGCCCTCGCCAATCCTCTCCCCATCCTGGGCGATTTGCGCCTCCGCCAGGGCATCGCCCATTGTACGGACAAGAAATCCCTCTTCAGCGCGATTTACCCCTGGATCGAAGACCCCGAACCATTTATCCTCGACGCTTTCTTGCCGCCAAGCCACTGGGCGTATGACCCTATCGGGTCGGATGTGATCCGCTACCCCTATGACCCCGAAGCGGGCAGGCAGTTGCTCGAAGAGGCGGGCTGGCGGCTGACCGGGGATAGCCCTTACCGCCTGAACCAGGCAGGGGCGAGTCTCAGCCTGAAGCTGAGCACCACCCAGGCAGAAATCCGCAAGAATTACGTGCCGCTATTTGTGGAGCAGATGAAAACCTGCGGTGTGGAAATCGTCCCCGAATATCTCCCGGCGGAGGAATTTTTCGGGGTGGATGCCGCCCATCCCGGCAAGCTATCGCGGCGGGATTTTGATCTTGCGGTGTTTGCCTGGGTCAGCCAGGCTGAGCCTGATTTGAGGACATGGTTTGGCTGCGATCAAATCCCAAACGCAGAGAACGACTGGCAAGGGAATAATTACTCTGGCTGGTGCAACCCCCAAACGGAGATGGCTCTCCAACAGTTACAAAGCCAATTTGAACGCCAGGCGCAGCTCGAGGCGTATCGCCTGATACAAAGAGAATCCAGCCACGATTTACCGCTTATCCCCCTCTTCTCCCAGGTCGAACTATACGCGACGGATGCCAACCTGGAGGGCTTCGTCCCATCTCCCAGCGGCTTGTACACCTGGAACGCTTACCAATGGAAAATAGACGGCAAGGATACTCTTGTCATCGGCTCAATGGCTGAGCCTGCCACCCTGTTCCCCTCTGATACCGATTACGTTTCTCAATTGGTTCAGGCGTTGGTCTATGGCTTGAATTACACGCAACTGGGCTATGAATTCCAGCCGGTACTCCTCAAGCAAATACCCAGCCTGGAGAACGGACAGGTGAATATAACTCCGGTGCAGGTGGAAGAGGGGGGCGCCGTGGTGGATGTCAGCGGCAAACCGGTCTCGTTGGAGCCAGGGGTGCAGGTGCGGGATGCGCAGGGAAATTTGGTTACATTCTCCGGCGAGCCGCTGACGATGAATTCCCTGGCGGTGAAATTCCAATTCAACGAGGATTTGACATGGTCAGACGGGGCGCCTGTCGCCCAAGAGGATTACGAACTGTACTACCGGGCGATTTGCGACCCGGCGACCGGCGCCCAGGAGTACCTGTCCCCTCCAGAATTCTGCCAGATGATAGCGGAGGTGAATTTTGTCAGCGATAGCGAATATGTTGTGACCTGGAAGCCGGGATACCGGGAGATGGAGTATCAACTCCCGCCCATCAGCCGCTTGCCTGCCCACCAGGTGCTCAGCAGCGGAGAACGGATGGCTGAATCGGATGTTCGCCAATGGATGGGGCTGGAAGAAGTGCGTTCCACGCCTCTCGGCGTGGGTCCGTACCGTGTGGCGCGTTGGGAGTATGGCAGGGAAATCGTGTTGCAAGCGAACCCATACTTTGCCCTGGGAGCGCCAACCACCGAGACCATCGTCATCAAGTTCATCCCCATTGACGCCGGAATGGACCCGGTGTCATTGATTGCCCAGGATCAGGTGGAGGTGATCGGTTACGACTCCCTGTTCAACCTGAAACCTGATAAAGAAGCCTTGATCAAAGCGGCGGCGGAAGGGAAAATTCGGCTCTTCTCTATCCCATCCAACCTCTTCGAGCAAATCAGTCTGGCAATCACCCCGCCTTGACATCCGACGCGTTCGCCAGATGTTATAATTTCTCTCCATGAGCATATTTGACAAATGGAAAAATGGGCTAGCAAAAACCAGCAAAGCCACGTTTGGGCAGATTGCGGCGTTGTTTGGCGCCAGCGAGATAACCGATGAAACCTTCGAAGAGCTGGAAGCGCTGATGATCCAGGCAGACCTGGGGGTGGAGACCAGCGAGGAGGTCCTGGCGGCGCTCTGGCAGCGGGAACGCGCCGAGGGGATCACCAAAGCCGCCGAACTCAAGGCAGTTTTTCGGGAGGAACTGCGCAAGCGCCTCTCCCCGCCGCCGCCGCTGGAATTCCCGGCGCAACCCACGGTCATTTTGATTGTCGGGGTGAACGGCTCGGGCAAGACCACCAGCATCGCCAAGCTGGGAAAACGCTTTAAAGACCAGGGGATGAACGTACTCCTGGGCGCGGCGGACACCTACCGCGCCGCGGCGGTGGATCAGCTCGAAATCTGGGCGCAGCGCCTGGATTTACCCGTGATTTCCGGGCAGATGGGCGGCGATGCCGGCGCGGTGGCTTTCGATTCCGTCCAGGCGGCTATCGCCCGCAAAGCCGATGTAGTGCTGATTGACACCGCCGGCAGGTTGCACACGCGGTTCAATTTGATGGAAGAACTGAAGAAAGTGCACCGGGTGGTGGGGAAGGCGATGCCCGGCGCGCCGCACGCGGTCTGGCTGGTGATGGACGCCACCACCGGTCAGAACGCCTTACAACAAGCGCGGGCTTTCAAGCAGGCGGTGAACGTGACCGGCGTGATTTTAGCCAAGCTGGATTCGTCGGCGCGGGGTGGGATGGCGTTTGCCATCCAGCGCGATCTGGGACTGCCAATCCTGTTTGCCGGATTAGGCGAGAGACCAGACGACCTGCAACCCTTCGACCCCGATTTATTCATCCAGGGGATTTTGGGAGAGTGAGCGGGGTTGTGTTGGATTTTCAGAACATTTCATCCCGGCGCATGCTATTAATTACCCTGGTTGCCATTCAGGCATGAACGAATTACCCAGATTACCCGGCATCTATCATCAAATCTGCCTCATCAACGGGCTGACTTACACCCTGTCCATCCCGCAGACGGCAATCTCTGAGCAGCCACATGCCTTGATCGTGGCTTTGCATTGGGCGGGTCCGGTTACGCCGTATTACGGCGAGGGCATCCTGACCAATCTGGTGCAGCCTGCCCTGGGAGAATTGGGAGCGATCATCGCCGCCCCGGATTGCCGCTTTTCTACCTGGACCAACCTGCGCAGCGAAAACCAGGTGTTGGAGTTGATGGATTACCTGATTGAAAGCTATGGGTTGTCCCCCCAACACACTGTCCTGACCGGTTACAGCCTGGGCGGGAGCGGGGTCTGGTATATGGCAGCCCGGCGTTCGGCTCGTTTTTGCGCCGCCATCCCTATCTCCTGCGCCCCACATCCGGACATTCACATGATGAACTGGCGATTGCCGGTCTATGTGATACACAGCCGCAGGGACGAGCTGATTCACTATGAGCAGGTCGCTCTAAACGTTCAAAACCTGCGCGAGCGCGGTCTGGCAGTTGAGTTCATCCTCCTGGATGAACCCACCCACTACGATACGGATGCTTTCATCGAGCCGCTGCAGGCGACCCAAACCTGGATTCGCCAGTGCTGGCAGGCGCGCCTCCCTTCCCAGGAGAGTTGAGCGATGACCGATGATCCCATTTCACCCAATCAGCAAGCCCGGCAGGCATGGGAGCGTAACGCCGCCTTCTGGAATGAACGCATGGGCGAGGGCAACGATTGGGCGGAAATCCTGGAGATGCCTGCCATCGAGCGCCTGCTTCAGGCGCAGCCGGGGGAGCGCATCCTGGATATTGCCTGCGGGAACGGCTTAACTTCCCGCCGTTTGGCAGAGCTGGGCGCGCTGGTAACCGCTTTTGATTTCTCCGCCAATTTGATAGCCTATGCGCAAGAACGCAGTCAGGGCTACGCCGGGCGCATCCAGTACCACGTGCTGGACGCCACCGATGAAACCGCCCTGCTCACCCTGGGGGAAAGCGCCTATGACGCCGCCCTGTGCAACATGGCGCTCTTCGATATGGCGGAAATCCAGCCCCTGCTGAACGCCCTGAGCCGGCTGCTGCGCCGCGGCGGGCGCTTCGTGTTCACGGTGATACACCCCTGCTTCAACAACAACGCGATGGCACTGATGGCAGAGCGCGAAGACCAGGAAGAGCGAGCTGTCATCCGTTACGCGGTCAAGGTCTGGGGATATCTGACGCCTACCACGAAGCTGGGGGCGGCGATATACGGACAACCCCAACCCCAGCCTTATTTTCACCGCCCCCTGCAAGATTTGTTGGGAGCCTGTTTCCGGGCGGGGTTTGTCCTGGATGGTTTGGAAGAACCTGCCTTTCCCCCCGACCATCCGCCGGGACGCAACCCACTGAGCTGGAACGGCAATTACAGCGAAATCCCGCCCCTGCTGGCGGCAAGGCTGAGGCTGCCATGAACAAATGGTTGTGGATTACCGCACTGCTTGCCGGGCTGATCTGCGCCAGTTGCTCCCAACCGACCTTCGAACCCACCAGCACCCACACTGCCGCTTTCCTGCCGCTCACCATAACCCAGATTGCAATACCGCCTGCACCCACCCAGGCAGGCGCCACACCCCAGGCGTACCCTTATCCCTACCCCACCCTGAATCCCGGTCCCTACCCGCCGCCGGTGCTGACGGTCACCGCCGAAGCGAACCGGTCATACTGGTTCACCCAGACAGCCCTGCCCAGCCCTACCCGAGAGCCAATCCCGACCATCAACCCCAGCACCACCCTCACCCCCACCGCGGAATTGCCCCCGGTTCGGGGGACCTGCTCCACCGAAGGGAAGACCAGCGTCTGCTAAGACCATTTGCTGCGCATGCGTTTTGAGTATCCCAGCGAGTGGGGGGAGATCGAGCCGTACATTGATCATGGTGCGGATGCAGGATATAAGTATGGCTACATCTTTTCAAACCGGGAATGGGTAAGTCAAAGCGGGCTGGGTGCTGGTGGCAGAAGCCGGGATTTCTCCGAGGGCAGGGGAGCTTTCATCACCGATTTTCGCGGCATTGAGGGTGAGCTGGATTGCAGCCAGGAATACTTCAAGCCTGGGCTGTGCCAGCAGATAGCGCCGCAGGTCATCTTGATTTACCAATTTCCCAAAGCGCAACCCATCTGCGAAGACGGTTCGGACCCGCTCTACGCGCCGATTGCCGTCATCAAAATCAACCTGCCGGATAACCCCGTAATCAACGGCTTCGTCTTCGTTTCGCGCTGGCTGGGGAAGGAAGCGCAATTAGAGCTGAACCGCATCCTGGGCATGCAGCTTACCCCTGGTCCGGCGTTGTACTGCGACGAAGCCCGCCAGGCAGCGTACGACGCCAGGGTGCAAGAAATCATCGAGGCTATCCGGGCAGGGGATTTAGACATGGAAAGCGAGAAAAACCTGCGCTTTTTCGTGCGTCTGGCGCGCTCAATTCGGTTACAATAAGAAAATTATCTATCATATTTCGACCCGGAACACGGAGAGGCGCATGGACATCACCCTGTCTGCCCGGCAGCCTTTTTCCCTTTCAGCCGTGATTCGTTCCCACGGCTGGGTGCAACTGCTGCCGTTCGAGAGCGACGAAAATTACGCGCATTTTAAGACGATATTGGAGTTGAAGAACGGCGCCGTGGTTCAGGTTGAGGTAAGCGAAGCGCCAGGCGGGGCGCGGGCAACCATCCAGGGCGAGGTCGCGCCGGAGGAAGCGGTGGAAATCGAGGCTCTCATCCACTGGATGCTGGACACAGACCTGGATATGACCAGCTTCTACGAACACGCCCGGGGTGAACCCAGGCTGGCGGGCGCCGAAGCCAACCACCGCGGGCGCATCCTGCGCTGCCCGACCGTCTTCGAGGACGTGGTCAAAACCATCCTGACCACCAACACCGCCTGGAGCGGAACCAGGCGCATGGTGCGCGGGTTGGTGGAGAAATACGGGGCGGCGTTGCCGGGTGACCCCGAGCGTAAGGCATTCCCCTCCGCCAACAGGCTGGCGGCAGCCGATGTGGAATCGCTGCGCCAGGAGTGCAAACTGGGTTACCGCGCCCCCTACGTGCTGGAGCTGGCGCAGAAACAGGCTTCCGGCGAGATTGACCTCGAAGCCTACAAAACGGACCACCTGCCCACCCCCGAACTGCGCAAGCAGCTCCTGGCTTTGAAAGGCGTGGGGGATTACGCCGCGGCGAACCTGTTGATGCTGCTGGGACGCTATGACTACATCCCGGTCGATTCCTGGGCATTGAGCATGGTTTCGCGGGAGTGGTACAACGGCGCGCCGATCACGCGCAAGGAGGTCGAGGCGGCTTTTGAGGCATGGGGGGAATGGAGAGGATTGGCGTTCTGGTTATGGGAATGGGAGAATTAGGAGGATTCAGATGGCAGACAACCACACATTTGACAAGGATGCCGCCCATCGCTATTTCTCGGCGGATTGCTTCAACCGCTGCTGGGACTTTATCAATAAAGCCGAGCGCACACCGGAGGACGATGAAGCGATGCTGCACCTGAGCCTGGCGTCGCTCTGGCACTGGACTCAGCGCGCCGATTGCACCGACCAGAATATGGCGGTGGGTTACTGGCAGGTCTCGCGGGTGTATGCCCTGTTGAGACAGGCGGAGAACGCCCGGCGTTACGCCCAACGCTGCCTGGAGTACGCCCAAAAGGAAGGCATTCCGCCATTCTATCTGGGTGTTGCCTATGAAGCCCTGGCGCGGGCAGAATCAATCGCAGGCGAGCGGGCGCGGATGAAGGCGTACCTGGCGCAAGCCTACCAGGCGGCTGAGCGCATCACCGATATGGAAGAACACAAGATGCTCCTGGACGACCTGGAGACCATTCATTAACCAGCCAGCGGACTTCGCCAGATGCAAGGGTGGTAACAAAAGCGACGCCATCCAAACCACTCATCAGATATGCCTTGAGGAAACCCATGAAAAACAAAACCTTCACCCTATTTATGATTATGACCGGAATTATTGCCGCGTTCATCGTTCTTTCGACAGGATGGGCGTCTGACGCCAGGCAGGATCAGGCTGGCTTGGAATCAACGCCTGCACCAGCGGACCCAGAAGAGCAAAACGCCCCCTGGCGGATTGAATTTGGAGATGAAATCCCACCGGAGGGATTGGCGCTCGACCCACAACTCGCTTCGCCGGGTGCGCTCCCCACCCCGGTTCCGGGCGAGACCCAGGTCTATTTTGTCCCAACGGATAACGACGCCACTGCCACAGTCTTGTACCTGTACAATACCGATACGGTCACTCGTACCGTCGCCCTGAGAGGCTTCAGTTACAACGGGGTTCTGGTCTATTCGCTCAATATTTCCATCGGCGCGACCAGCTTCTTGCGCCTGGCAAGCGATTCGATCGTCGCTTCGCCGCCGCCCAGTTGGGCGACCCCTGCCCCGATCATGACTAATTTTACGGATTTCCCCTACTTTGCCAGCCTTTCACTCCCAAGGGGTGTAAAGGTGGAAGGTTATACGCTATCCAACCCCGGTACCGGCGTGGTGGATCCCCGCGCCGACCAGGGCGCCACCCCGCTGCGCTTCAGCACCGATCCGGCGACTGTTTTCCTTCCATCAGTGCAAAAAGCGCCTTAACCAGGGTTCCCGTAACTGTGGGCTTCAGTCTCCAGACCGGCAGCGGTCGCCGCGCCAGAGCTACCCTGCCGGTGCTCTTTGATCCTGCTATTGACAGGCAACTCAATTTCCAGTAAAGTAATGCCGGTTGACAGCAATCTGCCAGCTAGTTGTACCCAGTGATTGGAGAAAGAACATGCAAGACCTGATTGACCGGTTGGAAATCTGCAACGAAAAAATCCAGAACTTACTGGTGCGTCTTTGACGTCCCCCAAAAAGAAGCCCAACTTAAGCAGCTCCAGGAACAATCCGAAGACCCCAACCTGTGGAGCGACCCCGAAAACGCCCAACGGGTGATGAAGCGCCTGTCGGCGGTGCGGGAGGAGGTCGAGCCCTGGCAACAGTTGCGCCAGCGCCTGCACGATGCGCTGGAACTGGCGCATCTGGACGACGAAAGCCTGCGCCCCGATTTAGAGAAAGAGACCGAGCAAATCGAGAAAGAGGTGGAGCAGCGCGAGTTCTACGCCATGTTCTCGGGCAAATACGACCGCGGCAACGCCTTGCTCGCCATCCATGCCGGGGCGGGTGGGACAGACTCGCAGGACTGGGCGGAGATGCTGGAACGCATGTACATGCGCTTGGCGGAGAAC
>JBBIPD010000115.1:0-8486 GCA_037443025.1 Chloroflexota bacterium | reverse complement strand
ACCCGGGCGGGCGGCGGAGCGGATTTGCTCCAAACCGCGCTGCGTCAGGTAACGATTTTCGGTCACCAGGAGAGCCATGTCGGCAACGATTCCCAACGCCACCAGGTCCAGCTCATTTTGCGCCAACTCAGGTCTCCCTCTGCGGGCAAACAAATGCTCCATCAATTTATACGCCACCCCCACCCCGGGCAGGGCAGCCAGCGGATGATTCTCGGGAAGCAGTCTGGGGTTGATGATGGCATAGGCAGATGGGAAAGCGGGAGGGAGTTCATGATGATCGGTGATAATCACCTCTACCCCCAGATTTTGGGCGTAGAGCACCGGCTCATGGGCGGTGATGCCGGTATCGCAGGTCAATAGCAGGCGCGGTTTCTCCGATGAGGGCGCTTCGATTAACCGGCTGAGCACCTGAAGGTTGATCCCGTGCGACTCGACCGCTCGAACCGGGATGTGAAAATCCACCTTTGCCCCAAGCTGTTGGAGCGAGGCAACCAGCAGGGCGGTGGCGGTTTGCCCATCCACATCGAAATCGCCCCACACCAGGATTTTCTCGCCCCGAGAGATGGCGGTTTCCAGGCGCTCAGCCGCCTCAACCAGTCCCGGCAGTTGCTCTGGCGGTGCGGGTTGATAGAAGTTTGCATCGAGAAACGCCCGGGCGGAGGCGGCGTCCTGGATGCCGCGCCGCGCTAACGCCTGCACGAGCAGTGGGTGACCCCCGACCGATCTTGCCAGGGTTTCCGGAACAGGAATTTCGGGCGGTTCAGACCAGTTCGACATCTTGCCAGGTTGCCACGCTCAGAAGAACAGGATGGTTGAGGTTTCAGAACTCAATCTCGGCGATTTGTTCGAAATCCACCAGGACCTCCTGAAATTGATCCTGGGTCAGCAGCTCTTGATCTTCAAAAGATGAAGCAGTGACACCTCGGTTGCAGAGGGAGCGGTAAGTGCAGAATCCGCATCGCTTTTCGTCCGAGGTCAGGTAGAATTCTTCTTCCTGCAGGCGCTGAATTGTCTCCACCAACGCGGTCAGGTATTTTTCATCTGCCTGGAAAGCCGCCGGGGAATAGGCAAAGCGCTCGCTTTGTTCGGGGTATTCGCTGAACCAGTAGATCATCTCAATCTGTTCTGGCTGGATTGGCTTGCCAGAGTTCAGGTGTGCGCCTGCCTGCTTTAACAGGTAGGGATAAACCCGGGTCTGTAAACGTGTTTCAAGCCATTCTCGCCTGGGGCGGACGCGAGCGGTTTTCCAGTCGTAGATGCTCAGCGTTCCCTGGGAACTGACCGCCACCAGGTCGTACTTGGCAAGGATACGGCTGCCAGCTAGGGGGGCAGACAAGCTCATTTCAGGGTGGAGCTTCCAGCCCAGAGAGCTTTGTCCCTCTAATATTTCTGCGGCGAAGGCGGTGAAGTTTTGCCACCAGCGTTCCAGGGTTGGATCGTTGACCAGGTTGGACAGGTATCTGGGGGGGATGCCGAGCAGGTATTGCTGGGCGAGGCGATGAAAAGCAGCGCCCTGCTGCAGATAGCGCTCATGCTCCAGGACAGGGTCGGTTTCGATGGCAGGCCAGGCAAGGCGCTTAAGGTAGCGCAAAAGGAATCGCCGTCGGCAGTCCACAAAATCCTGCAGGTTGGCTTGGTTGAATTGAAAATCCTGAGGCAGGTTCATCTGACTTACCTATCTGTTTTACTTGGTTGCCCGATGGTTGTGGCGGATCCAGGATGACCTCTTTTTAGCATCATACAGGTTCCTGTTGTTGAAACCTTTTATCCCAATAATTCTGCAGCTCGATCAATGCCACGGCGGGTAATGCGGTTCCTTGACGACCGCTATTCCAGGTGATGACCAGTTCTGATCTGGCGCGGGTAATGCCAACATACAGCAGTCGCAGGCGCTCGCGCACATAGTCCTGGCGGGCTTCCTGGGTGGCAACCCCCTCCTGATACCACTCAAAATCACCGCTCTGAGTGACATAGCGCAATTGCATGAGCGTTTCAGCCTGCAGATTTAGCCGGTCACGGACGAACCATTTTTCTGCGATATACTGGTCATGTTCTGCGCCCGACGGGAAGTCATAGT
Source organism: Chloroflexota bacterium (assembly GCA_037443025.1). Classification (GTDB taxonomy): domain Bacteria; phylum Chloroflexota; class Anaerolineae; order Anaerolineales; family UBA4823; genus JAQBDA01. The sequence continues at coordinate 6,409 of JBBIPD010000115.1, read as the reverse complement.
TATTGACCGACATCAGATAGACCCGATCCCATTCCAGCCCTTTGGCTTTGTGGATCGTGGCGACAACCACTTTGCCAGGATAATGATCCGGGTCGAAGCCGGTATCCTCTTCGCTGAAGCCGAGGAATCGCCGTTCATTGCGGGCAATGACCCCCAGCTCGCCGGTCAGCTCAGGCAGACGCCAGGTGGGATAAGCGTCGCTGGCGCGGCGCAGGAGGACTGCCAGCTTATGCGAGAGCGCCAACTCTGCGGGTTGGGTGAAGATATCCTGAGCCAGGGTTAAGAGCAGTTGGTCTACCGGCAGAAGCGAGGCTTCCAGCCAGCGCCAAAGGTGTTCCCGGAAGCGGAGCAGTTGTTGGCAACCTTCGGGATTGTTTTCTGTCAAGCCGGTGGAATCGAGCCAGTTTTCGCCCGCGCCTGGCGCGACGAAATCCTCCACATGGGTGCACTTACGCAGCAGCTCGCCAATGGACTCCATGCCAGGGATGTCTTCGTCGCCCTGGCTGCGCGCCCAGATTTTCCAGGCGACCGCCAGCTTGGAGGATGAGCCAGGGTCTGCCAGGTAGCGCAGCAGGTTGCCCAGGGTGCCTGCGGTGGCTCGGGTCGCGCTGGTGCTTTTAAGCAGGCTGTCAACGAACTCAATTCTTCGGCGGCGCAGTTCGTCCACCAACTCGATGCAGCGCTGGTTGCGCGGCGCCAGAACTGCCACGGTGCGCCTGGGGTTCTCTGCCAGCCAGCGTTCCAGCGAATCGGCGACCGCCTGGATTTCCTCCTGAGGGGTGAATTTGCGCTTAATCAAGTGGATTTGGGCAGGGTTATCCGGTGGATTGGGTTGAGGATCGCCCTCAGGGGTAGGCTCGATGTAGGGCGGCGCCGCCAGGGCAGGGCGGGCGTTGGGGTTGGGATGCTCTTCCTGCACCCAATCTACCAAATGGTTCGCCAGTTGGATGATGCTCAGGGTGGACCGCCCTGAATTGGGCAGCTCCCGGCGGGTCACGCCTCGCGCAGCGATGAACTGGCGCAGATATTTGGGGTTGGCGGTGGTGAAGGTCTCATAGATCGCCTGGTTAGGGTCGCCAACGCGCACCCAGTTGCCGTGGGGTCCGGCGAGCTTTCGCAGGATTTTTTCCTGGAGCAGGCTGCTATCCTGGGCTTCATCTTCCAGAATGTAGGGAAAGCGGTAGCGCAGTCGCTCCAGCAACGCGTTATCCTGCTCCAGGGCGTCCAATGCCAGGCGAATCAGGTCGTCAAAATCCACCGCGCCGCGGTAAGCCAGAGCGCGTTGATAGTCGGTGTAGATTTCGCATCCCATCTCTGCCAGAGGCAACGGCAGGGGTATCTGATCCAGGAGATGGCGCAATCTCTCCGGGCTGAGTTGCCAATCCTTGGCAGAACGAATATAAGCCAAAGCGATTTCATTGACCAGTTTGGGAACCTGCTCCCGAAAAACCCAATCTCGACGATTCCCTTCGATTTCGTCATCCAGATAGCCATCCAGATCGTAGGGGTGAGCGCGCAGCCATGTCTGGGCGACATCCTCCAGGATGTTTTGAGCGTCGCGTTCGTCAATGATCTGAAAATTGTCCGCCAGACCCACCAGGTCTGGGCGCTCGCGGACGATATCGTGCGCCAGACCGTGCAGGGTGCGCACCCGGTAGCCCAGATGAGGCAACAAGCCCATTTCGCCGACAAACTGGCTGACTCGCTGATAGAAATTATCCACCGCCGAATTGACCAGGGTAACCACCAGGACTTCCTGATCATCTGCAAGCTCGCCGCTGGCGATGATTTTGGCGGCAAGGAGGGAGAGCGTCCAGGTCTTGCCGCTGCCCGGGACGGCGGACACGCCCATCAATCCACCGCGATAGTCGAGGATTTCGCGCTGGGCGGGGCGGGGATTGAAGGAAGGTTCGGAAGCCGGGCTCATCATCTTGGGGTAATCTCTACAGGTTACGCAGCGGCTTGACGCAAAACGCGTTGCATTGCCAGGAGAAGGGGACCGCGATGCTCAAAGCCCTGTTCGTTGAGTTCGCTGATTCCCAGATAGACTCGCCCCCGGCAACGCCGGGTGAGACCCAGCACCAGACTCGAGAGCGCCTGGCGGGCGGCGGCGTATTCATCGTCTGCGGTCCAGGTCTTTCCGGGTTGCCAGCTCCGACTGAGGACATAGGGATGAGTCAGGGGCTGGTACAGACGCTCGAACCAGCCCTGGCTGCCGGCGTCGAGCCAAAACTGGGCGGTGACCGGGCGGTTGCTCATCAAGAAGGTGTAAGCCGGGGCAAGCAGCACCCCACCGGTCGGACTGCTCAGGTCTTCCGCCTGGAGTTGCCAACTGCGGATGTACTGGGCAGCGATGACCCCATCCTGCACCATGAGCAGGTACTCTTTGCACAGAGGAATCTCCTCGTCTTCTAAAATAAGCCACACAGCCCAGCGAAATTTTTGAATCGATTCCACCAGGTTGGCAGCCACCTCTCCGGCTTTAAAATCGGCATGGAAGCCATAACCGGGCTGAGAAAGCACTTCGCCAAACAGGCGGCTGATAAAGTGATCCAGCTCTTCCGGTGCGCCTTGTTGGTAATTCTCCAACCACAGGCGCAGGCGCTCATAACGCGACCCAACCACATAGGTGATGCGCTCCTGAACCTGGGGGCGGATGTCTTCGAATGGGGAGAGGGCAACCTCGCCCTGACGTGAGCGATAGACGATGTCCACCAGAAGTTGGGCGCGCACCATATCCAACCCATCAATCGACTGAACCAGGGCGTACATCATGTCGAACTTGTTGGGCGGCATCCCCCAGGAGGGATGCGCCAGGGCAGCCAGGGTCAGCAGGCAGCGTGTGGCTGGCTCATCCCGCAATGAACGGGATGGACGGTGTGAGCGGCTGGGAATCCCCAAACGCTCCAGGCGGTTCGTCAGGGCAAAGCGCAAGGCGTCAGAGAGGTAAGGCGCCAGTACTGCGATTTCGTCAGGGGGAACGCCTTGCTCGTGAACCAGGGCGTCAATCTGCTCGGTCACCCAATCTATCATTTGGGGGAAGAAGCGTTTATCGCTGGGGAGTATCGCCTGGCGGGCGTATGCTTTGCTTTCAGCAGCGTCTTCTTGGGGCGGGCGAAAGTTCAAAGCGTTGACCAGTTCACGACCCAGGGCTTCGGTGGGCGGCGCGGTGACAAAAGAGCGGGTCAGGCTTGCCTGTTGGGGGCAAAGCTCTTTGAGGCGGTAGGCGGATTCTGGGTCGGCGCCGAGAAAACGCCTGTAACCGGCATCCTCATCATAGATGACCAGAACGGATGTGCAATTTGGGAGCCAGGCGCTGAGCAGGTTGTGCGCGGCAGGGGAGTCCTCCTCGATGTTGTCCACAATCAGGTGGCGGTACTTCTCCAGCAGATAGTTGCGGCACAGCGGCTCGGTCCACAGATGATGGAGAAAGACCTCGACCTGAAGCGAGAAATCCAGCAGGTTATGCGCCAGGCAATAATCTCGGAAAAGGTTGGCGCAGGTTTGGGCGTCTTCGTAAATGCGCGCTTGCCCGGGGTCGCCTGCCCAGGCGGCTTTGAGACGCGTCCCAATTTCAGAGTGGGGGAAGCCAACCACCGCCGACTTGTTGAGGTTATCCAGAATCTGGCTGAAGAGGCGGTTGCGGTCAATAACAACCGAATCGAAAAAGCCCTGTTCCAGCAGGGGTCGAACCAGATGCGCCATGAAGTATTGGGCGGTTTCGAGGGTGAGAAAGGTGGGAGGCAGTTCGGGGTGGGCAAAGCCAGCCTTCTCGGCGACCAGAGGCCAGAACAGGTCCACCATGCGCCGCGCCAGACCACCCAGGGTGATCACATCCACCATCCCGCCAGCCACCACCCCGGGGGTGTTCAACGCCTGGAAGTAGGGTCCTGCCAGGGTGCGCTGCGGCACCATGAGCAAAATGGAGCTGCCCGCCACGCCCTGCGCCATCAGATAAAGTATCCGCTCCACACCAACGGTGGTCTTACCACATCCGGCAGGACCCTCGAGGAAGATGTGGATATCCAGGGGGCTTTCGATAAGTGCAAGCTGTTCGGGAGTCAGTTCGGTCATCGGGTTTGATCTGGGAAATCTCTCCAGGCTGTTCTATCTATTTTTACCCCAAAAACGTAATTCGCACAAGTGTTCTTTTTATCCATCGAGCATCTATGTGTCTGATGAGTTGCTTGCTATTTCAAGGTTTATCTGCTAAATTTACCCTATACCTGGATTTCTATGCACATTTTTCCCGAATTTGCCCCCCACGCAAGATAGCGCAACTGCAAATTCATCCAAAAATATAGCGGCACGTCTGGTTCGATAAATTTAGAAAGGACAGATTATATGCCTGACCATGTGGAATATGTCATTGACACCCGCCGGTTGAGCAAGAATTTCAACGGCGTGCAGGCGCTGAAGGACCTAGACTTGCGCGTGCCGAAGAATTCCATCTTTGGCTTCCTGGGTCCGAATGGGGCAGGAAAGACCACCACCATCAAGCTGCTGTTGGGTTTGATTTCGCCCAGCGGCGGGAGCGGAAGCGTGTTTGGCATGGATATCATCAAAGACAGCGTCGAGATTCGCAGCCGGGTGGGATATTTACCCCAGGAGCCGCGCTTTTATGATCATCTGACCGCCCGTCAAACGCTGCGCTTCACTGCGGGATTCTTCTTCAAGGGTCCTGAAGAGGCTATCGAACAGCGCATTCAGGAGATGCTGGAATTGGTCGAATTGGAGACGAAAGCTGATCGCCCAATCAAGGGTTTCTCAGGGGGAGAATTGCAGCGCCTGGGTATCGCTCAGGCTCAGGTGAATTACCCGGATTTGCTCATCCTGGATGAACCGGCTGCCTCTTTAGACCCAATGGGGCGGCACGATATCCTCAATCTGATGGAAAGGTTACGTAAGTAGACCACCATCTTTTACTCCACTCATATCCTGGATGACGTGCAGAAGGTGAGCGACACCGTGGCTATTCTGAACAGGGGCGAACTGGTCAGCCAGGGACCAATCGAAACCTTGCTGGCGGGGAGCGAAGGACCGGTGTTCACCCTTTCGCTAACCAGCGCTACGGAGCAGGTGCTGGAACAGGTGCGAAGACAACCCTGGGTGAGCAGCCTGCAGGTCAACCAGGGGAGGGATGAGGCGGCAACCTGGACTGTGGCGGTAAGCGACGCAGAGATGGCTGAGGCGCAACTGCTGCGGTTAGTGCTGGCGGAGCCGCAAGTTCGCGTGCTGGATTTTCGACGGCGCAGGTATGAACTGGAGGAAGTCTTTATGCAAATAGTGGAGGGCAGTCATGAGCGGTAACAGCGCGTTTATCCTTTGTCAGGGTCGCGGTTGGCAAAGGGGTCTGGCGAATTTCTTGCGGGCGGAGCTGGTCGGCTGGTTTGGGACGCGCACCTGGCTGACTCACCTCTTGATTTGGGTAGGGATGATTGATGGCATTTTGCTGGTTACCTTATTGAGTTTGCGGAGAGAGGCAGGCGCAGCGTTGGAAGCGACCGAGACAGGAGCAATGCTCTATAGCATTTTTAGCGGGATGTTTGCCGCGGTGGGGGTGGTTATCATCATGCAGGATGCGATTGTCGGGGAAAAATTATCCGGCACAGCGGCATGGGTGCTCTCCAAACCAGTCTCGCGGGCTTCCTTCGTCTTATCCAAACTCTTCGGCAATATGGTGGGCATCCTGATAATGATAATCCTCGTGCCGGGACTGATTGCATATCTCCTCATATCGCTTTTGGGGCGGGGTGCATGGCTGCCGTTCTTGCCGTTCCTGGCAGCAATGGCTTGCCTGGCGGTGGCTCAGATCTTTTTTCAAACCCTGACCCTGATGCTGGGGACCCTGTTCAACGGGCGCGGGGCGGTGATTGGGTTGGGGTTGGCAATCTTATTCGGGCAACAGTTTATGGTGCAAATGGCGCCGTTCCTGTGGCGGGTGTTGCCTCTGGGCATTTTCTTGAACGAGCAACCGGATAGCCCCTCACTCACCGCGGCTCTAATCCTGGGTCAGCCTTTGCCGTCCTTGCAGCCGGTATGGTGGGGCATTGGGTTGAGCATCGTCTTTGTGATGATCAGCCTGTGGCGCTTCGAGCGAACAGAGTTTTAAGCCAACAAAATTCATTTGGTGATTGCCTCAACTTGAGGCGAGGAGAGTGGTAATCAAAACTTTGCCACCCTGACCATTCTCCCTGCTTTGGAGATTCCCCTGGACCAGCAAATCAGCTTTGGCTACCAGGGTGAAGGGAAGGGGTCATTTCTGGCGTCACCGGTAGCTGACTCCAGCGACGAGAGGGGAGCCTTCAGCCAGCAGATTCAAGATTCGATGAAGGTAGTGACAAAGGTGTGCATCCGGGAAGAACTGTTTTGCTTGGTGATGCTGTTAATCAACGGCTGATTTGCGGAA
>JBBIPD010000114.1:2957-8511 GCA_037443025.1 Chloroflexota bacterium | reverse complement strand
GCGCGTGTCAAGCGCCAGGGGAATGAACGGGGTGGGTGTAAGGGTGGCCGTATCGGTTTCCTAAGCGTTTTTGGTTAGCGTTGGAGTCATGGAAATGTTAGGGTAATGGTAGATTGTGGGCGTCTGGGTGATGGTGGGGGTGAGGGTGGCGGTGGGGGTGGGCGGGAAGTAGCTATAAATCAACGGCTCTGCCTGGGTGTTGATGAGGAAGCCAATGGCTACCAGGAGTATCGCCCCGAAGAGCAACCTCCATCCACGCACCATGCGCTCTCTGCGCATGCGGAAAAATGGTAAGCGGCGCGCCGAGCGGATAGAGCGGATGCCCTGCCAGATGAAGAGAAGCGCCAATAGCCCGATAATTCCCAGGGCAGTCAGGATGCCGGTATGGATATCCAGGGACATTTTTTGTCCAGGGTCCTAGCCACCTTGAAGATCGTCCAGGTTGGATTCACGGGGTTTTTTCAGCGATAACAGGATTGCTCAATTTGCCGATACCTTCGATGGTCACCTCGACCACATCGCCATTCTGGAGTGGACCAACCCCCGCGGGTGTGCCGGTGAGCAGGACATCGCCCGGTAAGAGGGTCATGACCGATGAAGCAAATGCGATCAACTGGCGAACGTTGAACACCATGTCTCGGGTAGAAGCCATCTGGCGCATTTCGCCATTGACGTGGCAGGTAATCATCGCGTCGGCAGGATCAAACTCGGTTTCGATCCAGGGTCCGAGCGGGCAAAAGGTATCGAAACCTTTCCCACGCGTCCATTGTCCATCGCTTCGTTGCAAATCTCGCGCGGTAACATCATTGGCTGCCGTGTAACCCAGCACATATTCTAACGCGTTTTCGGGCGGAATCCAACGCCCGCGCTTGCCAATCACCACCGCCAGTTCGGCTTCGTGCTCCACCTGCCTGGACTGGGGAGGCAACACGATGGCATCTCCTTGACCGATGACCGAGGTGGGCGGTTTGAGGAATATCAGCGGGATTTTCGGCACTTCGGCGTCGTGTTCTTTTGCATGGGCGACATAATTGCGACCGACGCAGATGATTTTGCTCGGTTCCACCGGAGGCAAGAGATGAATTTCTTCCTGAGAGAGGTTTGCCTCGAGACGGCGATATTCAGAGAATGGAGAGCCTTCCAAAGGACCGACCTTGCCCTCGAGAATCCAGCCAAAGCGCGGCGCATCCTTCCCGTGGATGTAACGGATAAAGCGCATCAAGACCTCCAGAGACCGGGTTAATTATTCGTAGGGTTGTTGAATTCGGGCGGAGAGCTGGGCGATTGCCTGCTCTGTACCAGCAAAACGATCGGCAAACTTCCAGCGCAACACTTGAGCCAGGGCGTAGACGATGGCTTCGATGGCAACGATGCCAACTCCCATGGATGGATGGGCGTGAGCAGCGAGGACGATGTCGGCAGAGCGGGTAGACGCCAGAGAAGACGCCCCTACAATTGCCGCGGTTGGGATGCCTTTGCTCTGTGCCTCTTCCAGGGCGCGGGCGATGTATGGCGATTGTCCGGCAACCTCCATGGCAAGGAGGAGGTCCTGGCTGGTGGCGGTGTTCACCGTGCGAGCCAAGTCTGCAATCCCGGCTCTGGCGATGTACACCGGGAAACCCCCTTGTTCCAGATATTGGACCAGGCTGTAGGCAATCGGCTGGGCGGGATTTTCCGCCAGGATGACGATTCGACGCACTTGCCCCATCCGGTCAACTAATTTCTCGAGCGCGTCGGTGTCCAGAGAAATGCGGGTTTGTTCCAACGCCACTGCGAGCTCGCGCATCGCATTGGCGATGATGCCGGGGGCGGAATCGGGCACTTCTGCCTGTTTGGGGCGAATCAGCAGGTCGTCTTTAACCCGAGAGCGGATTTCGCGTTGTAATTCGGGAAAACCGGTGTAGCCCAGGAATTGAGAGAAACGCACCACAGTGGCGGCATCCAGGTTAAGCGCATGAGCAAGCTCGCTGGCGGTCATGAAAGCGGCTTCGACATACGAGTCCATCAGGAAGTCAGCCAATTTTGCAAAACTTTTCGACATCTCGGGTCGTTCTCGGCGGATACGATCTTCGTAAAGCATGTGGTCCTCCGGTTAATCACACATTCAGGGACTCGTCGCAAGGCTGTGAGCGCCAGATCTCACCCCTGATTTGATGATTCCATGGGATTGATCGTCTTACGTGAAGCTCTTTTTGCTCACGCCGTTGATGCAATCCATTATGTATATTTTAGCGCATTCAGCAAGATTTATCCATAGAAAAAACTTGCAATTAATTAAGAATTTTTACAGTTTTTTATGAATCTCGGCTCTGTGTCATAATACCTGCTTGCAAAATTCAACTATAATTTGTTTCGTCGAGTGATTGGAGAGGAACAATCAATGAGCCAGGTTGAAATCTATCCGGGCATCGCTCATCTGGCAAACGCTGCCGCTCAACGCATCTTGAAAGCGGCGGAGCAGTCCATCAATCGGCAGGGATTTTTTACCCTGGTCCTGTCTGGTGGTTCCACGCCTGAGCCGGTTTACGCGTTGCTGGCACAGGCGAAACCAACCTTTGATTGGGGCAAGGTGCACATTTTCTGGGGGGATGAGCGCTGCCTGCCACCCGATCACCCTGAGAGTAATTACCGCATGGCGCAAGAGGTGTTTCTGTCGCACACACCTATCCCTGCATCCAACATCCATCGCATTCGGGGAGAAAAACCGCCCCAATTGGCTGCGTTGGACTATGAAGGGGAACTGAGGCGGTTTTTTCAACAGCATGGTGGGGTGATAAACCCTGAACCGGGGGCGATGTTTCCGGTATTCGACATGGTTCTATTGGGGATGGGGGAAGATGGGCATATCGCCTCGATCTTCCCGGGATCGCCAGCGTTAGAGGAAAGGCTGCATTGGGTTTTGGCGGTAGAGCATCATCAACCACCGCCGCCGCTTGTGCCACGGGTAACGTTAACCCTGCCGCTCATCAATTGGGCTAGGGAGATCATCTTGCTGGTTGCGGGGGAGAAGAAAGCAGAGCGGGTGTACGAAGCGCTCTCCCGCAGGGCGGATAACGCCTTACCCGCAGCGCGACTCCAACCGGTGTCTGGGCGCATCATCTGGATGCTGGATGCACCGGCGGCGGTCAGGATTTCAGATCTTGGGTTTTGATCCCACTTCTTTTTGATTTCCCATCTGGTAAAACCAGAGGCGTGCCATACTCGGGATGGGGGACAACATTCACGGGGACATTGTAGACACGGCTCAGATTCTGAGCGGTAAGAACATCCGCAGGTTTTCCGGTCAGGTGGACCTTTCCCTTAAAAAGTAGCGCTACGTGATCGGCGTAGAGCCCCGCCAGGTTCAGGTCGTGCAGAACGATCAGGATGGTCAGATTTTTCTGAGGGGTCAGTTCGCGGAGAAGGTTGAGAAAGACTGCCTGATGTTCCATATCCAGATGGGTGGTTGGTTCATCGAGCAGAAGGATGGGTGTGTCTTGAGCCAGGGCGCGCGCCAGCAGAACCCGCTGTTGCTCGCCGCCAGAAAGCTCGCCTACCCGCCGCTGGGCGAGGGGGATGAGCCGGGTTTGTTCCAGGGCGCGCTCCACGATAAGGTGGTCGTTTTTACTGGTGCGCCCCAGCCAGCCCAGATAAGGCGTGCGCCCCAGAAGAACGCTCTGGTAGACGCTGAAAGATGAGGGGAGATTGCGCGCCTGGGGGACAACTGCCAGATAACGGGCGCGCTGGATGGGGTGCAGGTGGGCGAGATCAATCCCATCCACCCAGATTTTGCCCTTCCGCATGGGAATCACCCCGCTCACCGCCCGTATCAGGGTGGTTTTTCCGGCGCCGTTGGGTCCGATGACGGCGAGGATTTCACCAGACGAGACGCTTAGTGTAACATCCGATAAGATTGGCTCGCCGTTGTAAGAGACAGACAGAGAGTCCAGCTTCAACATTGTTCGATCCTTTCACCAGTATGCCTGGTCTTTGGCGCGGCGTAAAATCCACAAGAAGAAAGGCGCACCCGCCAGGGCGGTGACAATGCCGACCGGGATGGTTTGCGGCGAGACGATGACCCGCGCCAGGATATCCGCCAGGAGCAGGGCGCTGCAGCCGGCGATGATTGCCAGCGGGATCAGGCGGCGGTAATCAGGTCCCCAAATGAAGCGCACCAGGTGAGGCACGATCAATCCGACGAAACCGATAATGCCCGCAAACGAGACGGCAGCCGCGGTAGTCAGCGAGGCTGCCAGGATTAGAATCAGCTTGGCGCGCTCCACAGGGATGCCCAATTGTTGCGCCTGCTCTTCGCCAAATTGGAGGACGTTCAGGGTATGACCCGAGAGGGTGATGAAGCCAAGCCCTATTGCGATGTATGGAAGCATGGCAAGGACCGGCACCCAGCCGCCCATGATGGCTCCGCCCAACAACCAGGAAAATGCCCGGCGCAGTTCCTCATTGCTGCGGAGCATTAGAAATGACGACAGGGAAGTGGCAAAGGCGCTGACTGCCACCCCTGCCAGTATCAATGTGGTGGTGGGTACGCTGCGACCGACGCGCGCCAGGTTGTACACAATGGCGATGGTGAGCAGAGCGCCAAGGAAGGCAGCGATCGGCACGGTATATAGCCCTCCGAATTGGGGCGATGGGTTAAGCGCTAAGCCCAGGACTGCCCCCAGCCCTGCTCCTGAGGCGACCCCAATCAGGTAGGGGTCAGCCAGGGGGTTGCGAAATACGCCCTGGAAAACGGCTCCGCTCCCCGCCAGAGCGGCGCCGGTCAAAGCGATCAAGGCGGTATGGGGCAGACGAATCTGGTAGAAGATGGCAGAAAAACTCTCGGACCAGGTGGGTTGCAGGTGTACTCCTGGCAGGAGGGTTAGCAACATCCGCACCACCACGCCGGGTGGGATAAATACCGCCCCAACCCCGACGCTGAACAGAGCAGAGGCAATCATCAACAATATCAGATACAGGTAGGGGCGGTTTGAAGGCGACATAACAGGCAGGGGAGGACAGGCTGGCAGGTTGCGCCGCCTGTCCTCTGATCATGCTTACTTGAATAATTCGGGGTGCAGAAGCCGGGCTAATTCTTCCAAACCGTCCACCAGACGTGGACCGGGGCGGCTGACCAGGTTATCGTCGAATGGATAGACCCGCTCATTTTTAACCGCGGCGATGGCGTCCCAGCCGGGGCGAGCGGCGACATCCTCGGGTTTTACCCCGCCCCAGACGTAATCTCCGAGGAGGATGACATCCGGATTGCGGGAAATCAGCTCCTCCACGCTAACCTGCACCCATTCTCCTTGAAGATCGTGACCGAGGTTTGTGGCACCCGCCATGCTCAGGAGCAGGTCTATAAAGGTCCCTGGACCGGATGTCCAGGGGGCGTTGATATCGGTGCTGTCCAGTTCATAAAAGACCAGGGGGCGCTCAGCGGCTAAGGATACTTTTTCTTCTACCGCAGCCACGCGGGCTTTCAAATCTTCTATCAGCGCCTCAGCCTCTTCTTCGCGCCCGACGAGCGCGGCGACCTCGCGTAGATTGGCATACAAGCCCTCAAAATCGGTGGGGT
>JBBIPD010000114.1:0-2947 GCA_037443025.1 Chloroflexota bacterium | reverse complement strand
AGACAGTCAACGCCAGGTCTTCCAGGGTTTTCACCTGTTCGGCGGTGTTGATTTGGGCTGCCAACACCAGGTCTGGTTGAAGGGATACAATGAGTTCATTGTTCAATTCACCCCAGCCGCCCCCCACATCTGCCAGGGAGCTGGCGGCTTCGGGGTAGTCTGAAAAGGCATCCCGCCCCACCATCTGGTTTCCTGCACCCAGAGCGAAGAGAATCTCGGTATTGGATGGCGCAAGGGAGACGATTTTTTGGGCTGGGCGTGGGAGGTTAATCTGACGATCAAGGTCATCGGTGACCGTTAGATTGACCTCAGGGGGCTTGGCGGTTGGAGAGGGCGGCGGGGTGGGCGTGGCTGCTGGCGCTTCAGCGGTGGATTGGATGGCTGGATCGCCGCCTGCGGATTGAGCGAGGTTCGCCGGTCCGCTGCAGGCGCTGAGGATGAGGCTGAGCAAAACTGTCAGGAGTATTGGCAGGATGTATTTTGGTTTCATGAGAGGCAGACTCCGTCTATACATGGAGAAGTTGTTTGGTGTCGGTATTCGTCATGCTTTGCGAGCATATGCAGTCTGTTAAATAAAAACCCCTACCGCGAGGGCAGGGGAGGTTGGTTTTGAGAGACTTTACATCAGTCGTTCCACCTCCTTTCCGCGAGGCGCGTGGATACGCGGGTTGAGGCGGGCGACCTGGCTTGGCGTTAATGGACAACGCTTCACAGTTGCGGGACAGCGCCGGACTTGGTTCGATGATGGAAATGAACGTCACCGGCTTCGCCTTGACATCAGCAGCCTGCGCAGATGTCAAGCCCTCCCATCCGGGGGTAGGGGCGCCTCAGCCCGTATAATTATTTGGATGTTAACGTTGCTGAGACAATTATATCAGTTGTGAGTTTTGTTGCAAGAGAAGGAAATCAGGTTTGTTTGAGATTATCGTCATCTGTGGGGAACATCTCAGTGGAATGGTGCGATTAGGGTATAATCTGCCTTGCGGGCGGATAGCTCAGTCGGTTAGAGCGCCTCTCTTACACAGAGGAGGTCGCAGGTTCGAGTCCTGTTCCGCCCACTCAAAACCCCCTGACTGTGGGGGTTTTTGGTTTTTAACAGCCGGGTGTGGGGGTGCCCATAGGTTAATCGCATCTTGGTGCAATTCGGGTGCAGTTGGGTTGAGATGAAAAAACTCTAACGGAGTGATCAGCTCATCAATCTTCTGGGCAGCTTCAGCCTGCATGCTTGGGATCAGATGCCCGTACACGTTGAGGGTGATGGATGGCTTGGCATGACCCAAACGGCGGGAGATAACGATCACCGGGATGCCATGATTGAGCATCAGACAGGCTGCCGTATGGCATAAATCATGAAAGCGGATCACCGATAAGCCTGTATTTCTCGGCAGTAATTTGTAATCTCGCAGCAGGTTGCGAGGGTGAATGGGGGTACGCACCCTGGTGATGAAGATCAAGCCATATTCGCTCCATTTCCCCCTGGCGCGCTTATGCTCTTCGTTTCGGGTACACGAAGTAAGTATGCGCGCTGTTGTGCATCCCACTCACCGCGATGAAGATCATCCAGTTCAAACTCGTGGGATTGGTTGCCGTTACATTCACTTCAGCCAGCGTCTGGTTCTCTGGGTGGGATATCAGGGTGAGTTCCATGTGGAATCTTTTAGGCGGTTATCTGGTGAGAAAGATGGAAATTGGTAAGTTGGCATCAAGATTGAAAGATCAAATAAGCGATCAAGAGCGCCAGCAAGAGAGCACCAGCAAAGAAGAGCCAGTTTGCCCGCCCCAGCCATCTGGATTTATGCTGGAAAAGCTTAATCCACTCGTTACGCATTTCGGTCAAGTTATACTCGTAAAACTTGTATTTACGAGGCTGCACAGTGAATACGGCGCTGAGCAGTGCCCCGACCAGGAGCACCAGCACGCCGATTAACAACAATTGTGCTGGTCGGTTATTGATCAGATAGGGCGGCGGGAAATCCTTCCCAAAAGCGATTACCGCAAAGAGCAACCCCAACAAGCCGGTGCACAGCTCGATAATCCGTTTTCCAGCTTGATCGAGAAAGTCGAGCTGTCTTTTATCCATCTCGTCAAATAATGCCTTGAGGCGTTTTTCCGAGTCGCTCAGTGGTTCCCCCGTCTGTAAAGGGATGTCCGAGAGATCCGAATTAGCGCTCATTTGTATCCCTCGCAATCGACCTCAATCCTCATCTCCTTGCCGCAATTCTTGCATTTGACCGCGATGCGATCGATTTGGACACCATCCGCACGGAGAATTCGATAGCGCTCTTCACCCGGGCAGATCAACCTTTTATCATAATAATTAGGATGATGGCATACAGGGCAAGTGGCACCCACGATATGTTCTGCTCCTTTGCTTTCATATCGGGGCGGCAGGCTCTCGTGAAGGCGCATGTCTTCGTCAAGCACCTGCTGTGCATACTCGGCTAAAGGGTTGAACTGGTCTCCCCTGGCAACCTTAGCCAATATCTCCCGTAGCTGCTCCCGGTACAAACCCTGGGCTAACAGCTCAGCCGCCTTTTCGATACCAAGCCGGCGCTCGCGGATGAATTCACTCATTAATAACGTTTGAATTTCTTCAATTGGACCAGGATCGGTCATCTTAAGCCCCTTTTTTCCCAGTTGCTTGCTCCATCTGCACTTTATGTTGATCGATATTCATCCCTCATCCAGCGCCTGGTAGATGGCTTCCCAAACCCTGGCATATTCACCGGTTAGATTGTGACCCAACTCTGCTGGATCCTGCCCCAGGATAGCCAACTGCACAGTCTGCACCAGGTCACCCGCAGCTGGAACCCGAGCTGCCACCCCCGCCAGGTAGGTAAAGGCTGCCTGCTTATCTTAAGGTCCGCCCCGGATGCCAGCCAGGCTGCGGGTCACAAAATCCCCCGGCACTCCGCCTCCAGGGGTATCCTGCCCGGTTGTGTCCTGC
>JBBIPD010000113.1:6371-8539 GCA_037443025.1 Chloroflexota bacterium | reverse complement strand
AGAAGTACGGAGTCCGGTACACCCGTTGCCGGGTGAGTCAGGTGAGCGAAAATCCCATCACCAAAAACCTGCTGATTCGCTACGCCGAACCTTACGCCGGAAAGCCGGAAATGCTTGAAGAGGAGTTCGACCTGGTGGTGCTTTCGGTAGGCATGGAAATTGCCGAACCGGTGAAGCAACTCGCCAACAGGTTGAGGATTGAGCTGAACGAATACGGTTTCTGCCATACCAGCCGCCCCGGCATCTACGTCGCCGGACCGTTCCGCGAGCCAAAGGATATCCCCGAGACGGTGGTCGAAGCCAGCGGAGCCTCCGCCTCAGCGGCGCGCTTACTTGCAGGGGCGCGCCATAGTCTGGCGCAGGTGCGAGAATACCCCCCCGAGCGCGATACCTCGTCCGAAGAAGCGCGCATCGGGGTCTTTGTCTGCCATTGCGGCACAAATATCGGCGGGTATCTGGACGTGCCCGCCGTGGCTGAAGAAGCCCGTAAACTTCCCGGCGTTGTGCACGCCGAGGACAATCTCTACACCTGCTCGCAGGATACCATCGCCCATATCATCGAACAGGTCAAGACCCTGGGATTGAACCGCGTGGTCGTCGCCTCCTGTACCCCTCTCACCCATGAGCCGCTGTTCCAGGACGCGCTGCGCCAGGCGGGAATCAACCCCTACCTGTTCGAAATGGCAAACATTCGCAATCAATGCTCCTGGGTGCACTCCACCGATTGGGATGGCGCCACAGAAAAAGCCAAACGGCTGACGCGCATGGCTGTCGCCCGCGCCGCCAGATTGCAGCCTCTCAAGACCGCCGAAGTGCCGGTCAACCACGACGCATTGATCATCGGCGGCGGCATAGCCGGGATGACCGCTGCCCTGACCCTCGCCGATCAAGGCTTTCCGGTGCATCTGATTGAACGCCAGGCGGAACTGGGCGGGAATCTGCGCCATTTACACTACTTTGCCCCAGTCAACGGGCATACGCCACCCCTGACCCCGCGTCAATATCTGGAGCAAACCATTCAAAAAGTCATCCAGCACCCCTTGATTCAGGTGTACTTGAATACAGAGTTGATGGAAATCGGCGGCTTTAAGGGGAACTTTACCAGCACCCTGTGCAGCGGCGAGAAATCATACAAAATTCAGCATGGCGTCGTCATTGTCGCCACAGGCGGGGTTGAATACAAAGGTCGCGAATATGGCTATGGCGCTGACAGACGCCTGATAACCCAGTTGGAATTTGAGTCTCTCCTGGCGGCGGGTGAGGCTGAGGGGGATGGTCTGCCCGATTCGGTGGTGATGATCCAATGCATTGGACCCGCCGAGAAATACTGCGGCAGAATTTGCTGCACCACCGCCCTGAAAAACGCCCTGAAGCTCAAGCAGCTCAAGCCCGCGGCGGATATTGCAGTGATATACCGCGATATCCGCACCTATGGGTTTAAAGAAAATCTCTACACCCAGGCGCGTCGGGCTGGCGTGCGCTTCATTCATTACGAATTCGATCGCAAACCGGCAGTCACGTTGGATGAAAAATTGCAAGTGCGAGTGTGGGAGGCGCTGCTGGGAAGGGAGCTGACCCTGACTCCAGATGTGATCGTGCTGAGCACCCCTGCCGTGCCGCCTAAAGACACCCACGAACTGGCGAGCCGATTGAAACTATCGGTTGATATGGAAGGCTTTTATCTGGAAGCCCATGTCAAGCTGCGCCCGGTGGATTTCTCCGCCGATGGCATTTTCATGGCGGGGTTGGCGCACTACCCGAAACTCCTGGATGAGAGCATCGCTCAGGCGCAGGCGGCGGCTTCGCGCGCTGCCGGCATCCTGGCTCAGAAAACCATGCTCACCAACGCCAGAGTTGCAGTTGTTGACCCGCAGAAATGCGTCGGCTGTCTGACCTGCGTCCGCATATGTCCTTATGATGTGCCCAAAATCAGCCAGGATTTCACCGGGGTGGGCAATATCCTCGGCGCCGCCTTTATCGAACCGGCGATTTGCCACGGCTGCGGCAGTTGCGTCTCGGAATGCCCGGCGCGCGCCATCCAGTTGATGCATTATACCGATGTACAAATCGTTTCGAAGCTCGACGCCTTGTTTGGCAAAAAGGAGATGGAAACAGCTTTTATTTCTCTTGAATAGATTCAAGTGAGGTGATACCCATCAATGGATGAT
>JBBIPD010000113.1:0-6361 GCA_037443025.1 Chloroflexota bacterium | reverse complement strand
GGTTTTACCATCAAATGTTTTTAAAACGGTTCTCGTCGGCTTGCTGTTGGATTACTGCGCTTACGCCGCCGCCGACCTGGCTGGCTCGATGCGCCTGGAATATCCCATATCGCTCAAAGTCATCGAGCTACCCTGTTCGGGCAAGCTGGACGTGCTATACGTCTTGCGCGCTTTCGAAGACGGGGCGGATGGCGTGCTGGTCGCGGGTTGACTGCCTGGCGACTGTCATTACCTGGAAGGTAATGTCAACGCCCGTCGGCGAGTGGAATACGCCAGAACTCTTTTGGAAGAGATTGGTCTGGAGGGGAGACGCCTCCAGATGATCAATCTCTCGTCCGCCATGGGAGGGCAGTTTGCCTGGTCAGCCGCCGAGTTCACCGAAGAAATTCGACGCATGGGACCCAACCCATTGCGCCGAGAGGCTCAGGAGGTTGATTCCAACCCGCAAGGCGACTCTCCGCCAGCGCCTCAGGCAAACGAGCAATAGACTTTGGGGAGGGTAACATGAACCAACCGCCTTATATACTGGTTGTTGATGATGATCCAGACATCCTGGAGGGCATCCTGGCAATTCTGGAGACGCAGGGCTATCGCCTGGCGACCGCCCGCGATGGCAAAAAATGCATGGAAATGATCGCGCAAGAAATCCCTGATCTCCTGATTCTGGATCTGCTGATGCCGCGCATGGACGGATGGGGCGTCATCCGCGAAATGCGGAGTGAACCCGCCTACGCCAATGTCCCTATCATGGTGCTGACGACCGTTATCGAGGATGCCAGCCGGCGGCGCTACGAGTTGGAAACCGGCATGGCTATGGATGTTCAGGATTACATTCAAAAACCCGCCAGACCCGATGACCTGATCAAGCGAGTGGAAAGATTGTTGAGGATCCATGCTTAAGCGCGAAACTTCGGGAGCAATTTCGGTCACCGCCGAACGGCTAAGCCGGGCAGAATTGTTCAACACCCTGTCCTTCGAAAATCTGCTGGCTATCAGCGAGTTCTGTCGCGAAGAGACGCACCACGAGGGCGAGGCGATCCTGGTCGAAGGCGAGCCAGCGAACACCCTGTACATTGTCGAACGGGGAAAATTGGCTTTAGAGAAGAGAGTGCAGATTGGTCGGCATTCAACCCCTCGCAACGCCACCATCGGTTATGTCAGCCCTGGCAGAGTGGCAGGATTCTCGACCCTTGTCGAACCGAACATCTACTCCACCTCGGCAGTATGTATAGAGCCGACCCGCGTCATCGCTGTTGATGGTCCTTCCCTGCGGCTTTTCCTGGATCATCACCCTGAAGCTGGGCTAAAAGTGATGCAAGGGCTGTCCAACTTGATCAGCGCTCGTTATCGCGATTCCATCCACACCCTCACCTATTTCCTCTCCATCGTCTCGCACGAACTGCGCACCCCTCTGGCTGCGGTAGAAAACTACCTGCGCACCATGCTGGGCGGGTTTGCTGGCGCGCTCACCCCCAAACAGGAACGCATGCTACAAAGTAGCATCCTCAGGGTAACCGATCTGAACGCCATGATTGGCGATGTGGTGGATTTAGCGCGCATGCGACCCGAGCAAATTCAGGCAGATTTCGAGTGGTTCGATCCAGGCGAGGTAGGCTCCGAATCGGTTGAAGACGCCCGCCTGGCAGCGGCGGAGAAAGGCATTACCATCAAGATTGAGCCGCCGCCAAAATTTGAGCCGATTGTGGGCGCAAGGCGTCGCATGCGGCAGGTATATTCCAATCTGCTCAATAACGCCATCAAGTTTGCCCCGCCGGGGAGCACAGTCATCTTTCGCGCCTGGTATGAGCCAGATAGCGTGATTTTCGAAGTTCAGGACGAAGGTCCGGGCATCCCGCCAGAAGACCTGCCGTATATCTTCCAGAATTTTTTCAGAGCCAGCAACGTGGGCGAGACCACCGGCGCCGGATTGGGTCTTTCCATCGCCAAAAAGATCGTCGAGGCGCATGAAGGCAAGCTGCTGGTCAGGAATCTCTCCGAGAGCGGCAAGACAGGAACTTGCTTCACCGTGATCATCCCCCGCAACTTGAAAACCCCGGAAATGAGGCGCAGGGAGTGGTCCAACTCAGAGGCTAAGGATTTTTGACTTCAAGGATAGCACAGGTGAACGCCAAAAACGCCAGTCCGATTTCTTCTAATGCTCAGCCGCCGTTGCCGGTCGGTGCGGTGATGGTGGTGGGCGGCGGCATTGCCGGTATGCAGGCAGCCCTGGACCTGGCTGATCAGGGCTTCAAGGTCTACCTGGTTGAAGAGAAGTCGGCGATTGGCGGTCATATGGCGCAATTGGATAAAACCTTCCCAACCAACGATTGCGCCATGTGTAATATCAGCCCTCGCCTGGTAGAAACCGGACGCCATCTGAATATCGAAGTGCTGACCAACACCGACGTTTTAGACGTGACCGGGCAGGCGGGCGATTTCAGCGTGCGATTGCGTCGGCGTCCGCGCTATATTATCGAGGATAAATGCGTCGGCTGCGGCGACTGCGCTCAAGTTTGCCCGGTATCCCTGCCGGATGCCTTCGAGGAGGGGCTGAAGCAACGCAAGGCTGTCTATCGCCTCTTCTCCCAGGCAGTGCCAACCGCTTACGCGATTGAGAAATCAGGCACCGCCCCCTGCCGGGATGCCTGCCCGGCGGGACAGCGCGCCCAGGGTTACATTGCTCTCATCGCTCAAGGACGTTACCGTGAGGCATTGCGGGTCATCAAGGAGGACAACCCCTTCCCAAGCGTCTGTGGTCGCACCTGCCATCATCCCTGCGAGGGCAATTGCACGCGTTCATTGGTTGACCAGCCGGTCAGCATTATGGCGCTGAAACGCTTTGTTGTGGACTACGCCCTGGCTTATGGGAGGGAAAAAGTTGAGCCCGCCCCGCGCACCCGTCCTGAGTGGATTGCCGTGGTTGGTGCCGGACCGTCAGGGTTAACCGCCGCCCATGACCTGGTGCGCCTGGGATACGGCGTGACGGTTTATGAGGCTCTCCCTGTAGCCGGCGGCATGATGCGCGTGGGCATCCCTGCTCACCGCCTGCCAAAAGGCGTGCTCCAGCAGGATATTGACGACATCCTTAACCTGGGTGTGGTGCTGAAGACCAACACTCCCATCAAAGACCCAAGCTCTTTACTCAAGCAAGGGTACCATGCTGTCTGCCTGGCAACCGGTATCACCACCAATAACTATTCACTTGGGCTGGAAGGCGAAGACGCTGAGGGGGTGATCCTGGCTGCCACCTTTTTGCGTAAAGTCAACCTGGGTGAAGCGGTTCAAATAGGGAATCGGGTGGTGGTGGTTGGCGGAGGTATCACCGCCCTGGATGCGGCTGCCGTGGCGCGCCGCCTCGGCGCCACACAGGTAATCCTGGTATTAGACCGACCACGAGGTGAACTCCCGGCATACAGTTGGGAAGTGGCTTCCATCGAAGCAGAGGGCATCCATCTTTACGAGGGGACGACCGCGGTGCGCATCCTGACCGATGCCGGCAGAGTTGTGGGGGTGGAACTGGCAAAAGCCGGCAAGGGGATGATAACCGATGAAAGCGGTCGCCGGCGTCCGGTGATCGTCTCCGGCTCAGAATTCACGGTCGAAGCTGATACGGTCATCGCCACGGTCGGTCAGTATTCTGACCTGTCCTTCCTCGATTCGCCTTTCCAGGATTTGCCTGGCGACCCCAAGACCCTGGCAAGTCCCATCCCTGGGCTATTTATTGTTGGTGGTCGCAAAACCGGAGCGTCTTATATCGTGGATGCCATTGCCCTGGGGCACCGCGTCGCCCGTTCCATTCACCGCTACCTGCAAGGTGAACCGCTTGAACAACCGGATTCTTCTCATGTTCCCGTGGCTAAATTCTCCCGCCAGGAGATCACCCAAAAGGTGCGGGAGGGCAAGATAAAGCTCCAGAGCCGAATCGAACCTACCCTGCTTCCCATGCAGGAGCGTGTGACCAGCTTCCGCGAAGTGGTTCTGGGGCTGACCGAGCATCAGGCGCGAGCCGAAGCCAGCCGCTGTTTGCAATGCGGTATCTGCGCCGAATGTCTTGCCTGCGTTTACGCCTGCGGAACCGGGGCAATTCAGCATGATATGGTGGCGCGGGAGGAGATTCGTCAGGTTGGCGCCATCATCCTCGCTCCAGGCTATCAGGCGTACCAGGCGGAACTTTCGCAAGAATATGGCTTTGGTCGCTATCCGAATGTGGTGACTTCCCTCCAATTTGAGCGTCTGCTATCAGCTTCTGGACCAAGCATGGGGCGCGTATTGCGCCCATCCGATGGCAAAATCCCGCAGCGGATTGCCTTTGTGCAATGCGTCGGTAGCCGAGACCAGAGCCACGATTATTGCTCAGCGGTCTGCTGTATGTACGCCACCAAAGAGGCGATCATCGCCAAAGAGCATCATCCCGACCTGGATGTTCAGGTCTTCATGATGGACCTGCGCGCCTTTTCAAAGGGTTATCAGGGTTATGTGGAGCGAGCGCGTCAGCAATATGGCATCCGCTACACCCGTTGTCGCCTGAGCGCCTTGCGCCAGGACCCGCGCAATCAGGATTTGATTCTGGAATACCAGGATGAAGATAACCAGCCGCATGTCGAACAATTCGGCATGGTAGTGCTCTCGGTGGGCATGGAGATTGCCGAATCCGTGCGCCAGCTTGGACGTCGCCTCGGCATTGAGTTGGACGAATACGGTTTTTGTCATACCGCCCGATTCAACCCTGTGGAGACCAGCCGCCCCGGTATTTACGCTGTCGGACCATTTCATGAGCCAAAGGATATCCCCGAGTCGGTTGTAGAAGCCAGCGGGGCAGCCGCAGCCGCAGCGTCGCGATTGAGCGCGGCGCGTTTCAGCCTGACCAGGACCCGGGAGTATCCTCCCGAGCGAGATATCAGCGCCGAACCGCCGCGTCTGGGTGTCTTTGTTTGCTGCTGTGGGTCAAATATTGCCGGCTTTGTGGATGTTCCCACAGTAACCAGGTATGCTGCAAGCCTGCCCAACGTGGTCCATGCCGAATATAACCTCTACACTTGCTCCCAGGATAGCATCCATCACATCACAGAAGTGATCCAGGAGCAGGGATTGAACCGGGTGGTGGTTGCCAGCTGCTCTCCGCTCACCCATGCGCCGCTCTTTCAAGACAGCTTGCGTGCGGCTGGGCTGAATCCTTATCTGTTTGCGATGGCGAACATTCGCAATCACTGCTCCTGGGTGCACTCGGATGATCGTCAGGCTGCTACACACAAAGCGCAAGAGTTGGTCCGCATGGCTGTGGCGCGCGCAGCCTTGCAACAACCCCAAACGACGGTTGAAGTCCCCCTCCAAAAAGCCGCCCTGGTGGTAGGGGGAGGTCCGGCTGGGCTGACCGCCGCCCTGACCCTGGCAGATGGCGGTTTCCCGGTCTTTCTTGTGGAAAGGGAAGAGCAGCTTGGGGGCAACTTGCGCCATCTCTACCTGCCCATGCCAGGGGATTCTGGCAACCCACAAGAAATCCTGCATCATCTGGTGGAGAGAGTCAGGAACAATGAGCGCATCAGTCTCCATCTCGGCGCCGAGGTGCTTCAAACCAGCGGTTTTCTTGGGAATTTCTCCACCACAATCCGGCTCGCTGCCGGACAGCGAATGGAGATCGCTCACGGCGTCACTATCCTTGCGACTGGCGCGCAGGAATACCGCGGCGCAGAGTATGGCTATGGATCGCACCCGAAAATCCTCACCCAATTGGAATTCGAACGGATTTTGTCGGGAACTGCCAACCAGCCCTTACCTCAACGGGTGGCGATGATCCTTTGCGTTGGTCCTGCGGAGAAATATTGCAGCCGCATTTGTTGCGCCGTTGCCTTGAAGAACGCCCTTGCTCTCAAGGAGCGTAAGCCAGAAGCCGAGGTTGTCGTTTTGTATCGCGACCTGCGCGCCTATGGGTTCAAAGAGCGTTGGTACACCTGGGCGCGAGAGCAAGGCGTGCTTTTCATCCGGTATCAGCCCGATAATCCCCCCCAGGTCTTGACGGACGAGGCTGAATTGGTCCTGCGCGCCTGGGATCCCCGACTGGAAAGGGTGTTTGAGTTGCGCCCTGATCTGCTTGTTTTGAGCATGCCAGCGGTACCCTCTGCCGGAGCGCACCAACTGGCAACGCTCTTCAGGGTCCCGGTGGATGCCGACGGCTTCTTCCAGGAGGCGCATGTCAAACTCCGCCCGGTTGATTTTGCCACAGATGGCATCTTCATGGCAGGCAACGCCCACTATCCAAAAATGCTCGATGAGACCATCGTCCAGGCTCAAGCAGCCGCTGCTCGCGCTGCTCGCGTCTTGAGTCGCAAGGCGATCCAGGGGGGTGGGCGGGTGGCTGTTGTGG
>JBBIPD010000112.1:0-8695 GCA_037443025.1 Chloroflexota bacterium | reverse complement strand
CGCCCAGTACACCTATGCCATTAACTTCACCGGGCGCGGCTTTGAAACCCAAATCGGTACTTTCTTCGACAAACCCATGCCCGCCACCACCTGCGTTTTCTGTGGGCAGTGTATGGGCGTCTGCCCAACTGGAGCCCTGAAACCCCGTCGTGAATGGCTTTTGGAACAGGGACTGACTCCGGATGAGATTCTCCAGGTCTCCAGAACCGAGAAGAGGAAAGCCAAAAACCGATGATCGCCTGCGGCGCGCACTTCTCGCTCTCGAGCTCTGCCCCAGCTTCACGTCAAAGGAGGCTAGCATGATCAACTCCGACCGTATCGTAGCAACCATCTGCCCCTACTGCGGTGTGGGCTGTAACCTGGAACTCCATCTGAAGGAAGACTACATCTACCGCGTCACCTCCCCTTTCGACAGCGTGGTCAACCGGGGTAATCTGTGCGTCAAGGGTCGCTTTGGCTACGATTTCATCTATCACAAACAGCGGGTGACTACCCCTTTGATCCGTAAAAATCCTCAAGCCCCAGGGGAACGGAGCCAGGCATTTGACCACAACGAATGGCGTGAGGTCTCCTGGGATGAGGCGTTGGATTATGTCGCCGATCGGCTGGTGGAAATCTATCGCCGGGATGGTCCTCGGGCATTGGCGGTGTATTGCTGCGCCAAAGCCACCAACGAGGACAATTACCTGCTGCAGAAAATGTTTCGCGCCCTTTTCCGCACCAACAACGTGGATCATTGCACCCGCCTGTGCCATGCCGGTTCGGTCGTAGCCTTACAACAGGCAATCGGCTCATCCGCCATGAGCAACACCGCCAGCGAGGTGATTAAGAGCGATTGTTTCATCGTCACCGGCTCCAATACCACCGAAAATCACCCCATCATCGCCTTGCAGATGAAAGCCGCCGTAGAAAAATACGGCGCCAAAATGATCGTGGTGGACCCGCGGCGCATGGAACTGTGCGACTTTGCCGAGCTGTGGCTGCCGCTCAAACCGGGCACCAATGTCCCCGTCTTCAGCGCCATGGCGCATGTGATTGTGAAAGAAGGTCTGGTCAATCAGAGGTTTATAGAAGAGCGCACCGAAGGCTACGCCGATTTTATCCAGTCTTTGGAGAAATTCACCCCTGAGTACGCCGAGATGGTCTCAGGTGTGGAGCGGGAATTGATCATTCGGGCAGCGCGCATGTACGCCACTGCCAAACGGGGGGCAATCTACTGGGGCATGGGCATCTCCCAGCTTTCCCACGGCACAGCCAGCGCCCTCTCGCTGATTCATCTGGCGTTCCTCACCGGGCATATCGGGCGGGAAGGCACCGGTCTCAACCCGCTGCGCGGACAAAATAACGTCCAGGGCGCATCGGATATGGGCTGCATGCCCTATCACTACCCTGGTTATATGCCTGTGGACGACCCGCAGAATGCCGCCAAATGGGAGGCTGCCTGGAATGTCGAACCCGGCGGGCTGAGCCAGAAGCGCGGTTTGACTACCACCGAAATCCTGTCCAATGCCCATCCCGGCGGGGTACGCGCCCTGTACATCATGGGCGAGAACCCGATGATGTCCGAGCCCAACCTGAACCTGACCCGGCACCACATGCAGCAACTCGAATTCCTGGTCGCTCAAGACCTGTTTATCAACGAATCCGGCGCGTTTGCCGATGTTTTCCTGCCGGCTGTCTCCTGGGCAGAGAAGGATGGCACCTTCACCAACACCGACCGCCGCGTCCAGCGCGTCCGTCAGGCGCTTCCACCGCGTGGCGAGTCGCGCCCCGACTGGCAAATCATCTGCGATCTGGCGCAGCGCATTGAAGCCCGCCTGGGTCGCCCCGCCTCAGCGGGCTGGGATTACGCCCATCCCTCGGAAATTCTCGCCGAAGTGGGCAGGGTGGTGCCGGATTACGCTGGCGTCACATACGAAAGGATCGAGAAAAACGGTTTGCAGGTGCCCGTCTGGGATGAGCAGCATCCGGGTACGCCTTACCTCTTTAGCCAGGATTTCCCCCGCGGCAAAGGCAAATTCCACCCCCTGGAATTTATCCCGGTGGTCGAACAACCGGATGACGAATACCCCTTTATCCTGACCACCGGGCGGGTGCTGGAACATTGGCACGGAGGAACGATGACCCGCCATTCCAAACTGGATGAACTCTATCCCGAGGCGCGGGTCGAGATCAGCCCCGCCGACGCTTCCCTGGCGGGAATCAGCGACGGGCAGGCGGTGCGGGTCTCATCGCGCCGCGGTTCGGTCGTCCTGCGCGCCACCGTCACCGAGAAAACCAAAGCCGGGGCGGTCTTTATCCCATTCCACTTCGCCGAAGCCGCCGCCAACCTGCTGACCATCGACGCCCTCGACCCACAAGCCAAGATCCCCGAATATAAGGCTTGCGCGGTGAGAATTGAACCGGCGAACGAAGCCGAGCTAGCCCGTCCGGAAGCAATCCTCTCGCGTGGACGGTGAAGCCCATATGACAATTATCACATAATTTGTGGGATTATTTTCTTGTTGACACCCCGTTATGGCTTTGCTACAATAATCACAAAACATATCGAAGACAACCATCCTGTTGTCAGCCGCGTTGACAGCCTGCCGCCTGATTAATCCAGGGGGCTTCATCGATGCATCATCGCCGCCGCCCTATCTGCATTGAGCAGGGAGGGCGGTTTGTCTCTATCCGCTTTAACAGATGAACGTTTAAATTCAGGATACATCTATGCAGCCAACCCTCTTTCCCAACCTTCGACCCAAACCTGCCGCCGCCATGGTAGTCGGTGGGGGTATCGGGGGCATGCGGGCTGCTCTCGATCTCGCCGATGCCGGTCTCAAAGTTTTCCTGATTGAGAACACTCCCTGCCTGGGAGGACGTGTGGCGCAGCTTGGCTTCATGTTTCCTCAGCACGATTGTGTACTCTGCCGGGGCACGCCTGACCACGGCTATGGCTGCACTCGACCATCCATTTCACCCGCATATATTCAACAGAATCAGCATCCCAACATTGAAATCCTGACCAACACTCACGTCGTTGATGTCGAAGGACAGGCTGGCAATTTCACCGTCTCGCTGCGCCAGGAGCCCAGGTATGTGGATACAATGCGCTGCATCAACTGCGGCTATTGCGCCGAAGTCTGCCCGGTCGAACTGCCAGATGCTTACCAGCAAGGCATGACCAACCGCAAAGCCGCCTATAAAGTGGCTACGCGCGCCGCCCCCGACGTCTATCAGATTGACCGCGGTCCTTACTGCGATAACTGTGGCAAGTGCGTGGAGGTCTGCCCCAGCCATGCGATCAACCTCGACGAAACCCCGCGCCTGCGTTCCATCGAGGTCGGCGCCATCATCCTGGCGCTTGGCTTCCAGATTTACGATCCCACCCGCCTGGGTGAGCTGGGTTACGGGCGCTACCCCGATGTGCTGAACGCCATGGAATATGAGCGGCTGGCGAGCCGTTCCGGTCCCACCGAAGGGCTGGTGCTGCGCCCCTCTACCCAGCAACCCCCCCAGTCTATTGCCTGGTTGCAATGCATCGGCTCGCGTGATCAGGAAAACAGCTACTGTTCTTCCATTTGCTGTATGTACGCCACCAAAGAAGCCATCCTGGCGAAGCAACGCCTGGGCGAGAAAGTCCAATGCAGCATCTACATCATGGATGAGCGCGCCTTCAACAAAGAATACAGCTCTTATTTTGATCGCGCCCGCCGCCAACACGGCATCCAATACCACCGTTGCCGGGTTTCCGGCATCACCGAAGATCCGCTCACCCACCAGCTTGTCCTCCATTCGATCACCTCTGATGGAAAACCCCGCCAGGATCGTTTTGACATGGTCGTTTTGGCGATCGGCTTGGAACCGCCCAGTTCAGCCCACCACTTCACCCAGATGCTGGACCTGGAGCTGAACGAGTACGGCTTCTGTCGCACCGATAAATTCACTCCGCTTCAGACATCCCATTCCGGCGTGTTTGTCTGCGGAGCCTTCTCTTCGCCCAAGGAAATCTCCGAAACCATTATAGACGCCAGCGGCGCCGCCGCCGAAGTGATGCGTCTGCTCAATGAACGCCTGAACACCTATCCATATACCCGTCAGTATCCCTTCCTATCTACCGGCGACCTGGACCCAGAGCGGGATGTGAGCGGCGAGCCGCCTCGGGTGGGTATTTTCGCCTGCACCTGCGGCGGGACGATCGGCGAAGTGCTGGATATCCCCCAACTGGCGCGCCAAGCAAGCAACTGGTCTGGCGTGGTTCACGCTGAGGTCCTTGATTTCGCCTGCTTCCCGGAGACGCTGGCTGCCATTCAGGAACGCATTCAGGAAAAGGGGTTGAATCGGGTTGTTGTGGCAGCCTGCAGCAACCGCACCCATGAGTCCCTCTTTCAGCGCGCCGTCCGCCAGGTGGGGCTAAACCCCTACCTGGTCGAGCTGGTCAATCTCCAGATGCAGTGTAGCAGACCCCACCGCTGGCAGCCGCATCTGGCAAACATCAAAGCCCTGGAGATGCTGCGCGTTGCGGTAGGGCGGGTTCAGGCGGCTCAGCCGGTATATAAAATTCGGCACAAGACCCGTGCTTCCGCCCTGGTAATCGGAGGCGGTCTTGCCGGTATGACGGCTGCCCTCGCCATTGCTGATAGCGGCTACGATGTGCACCTCATCGAGCGCTCTGAAGTGCTGGGCGGCAACCTGCAAAACATGTATTACGTTGCTGAAGGATACAATCCCCGCCGCCTGGGGCGCGACCTGATCAATCGCGTCCGCGCCCATCCTCGCATCCATACCTATATTCGCACCGAGCTTGTCCGCCATCAAGGGCACGTTGGCTTTTTCCAATCCGATTTGCGCACCACCCTCCCCGATGGTTCACAGCAGACCTTCGGTATTGAACACGGGGTGACCATCGTCGCCACCGGCGGTCGCGAAAGCCACGACCACCCCTGGTTGCTCATCCCCCATGTCATCCCTCAACGCGAACTGGAAGCTATGGTCATCCATCGCCCTGCCGAGATCGCTGCCCTGCGGGATGTGGTCATGATTCAATGCATCCACCCCGAAGGAGAGAAAGAGTATTGCTCGCGGGTGTGCTGCACCAACACGATGAAGAATGCCATCCGCCTCAAGCTTTTCAACCCCAAATGTCGGGTCAGCGTGTTGTATAAGAACATTGTCACCTACGGCTTCCGCGAAACCTACTATACCGAAGCTCGTAAACTCGGCGTGGTATTTATCCGTTACACCAATGAGAACCCGCCCCAAATCGTCGCCCGCGGCGATGGGACCGTCGTCAGGGCGTTAGACCTCTCGCTCAACCGCTGGCTGGAACTGCCCGCCGACCTGGTCACATTGAGCATGTCTATCGCCCCTGCCGAGGGCACCCAGGAGCTTGCCCGGTTGCTCAGGGTGCCGCTCTCCAGCGAGGGTTTCTTCGCCGAAGCCCAGATGAAACTACGCCCCATGGATTTCATGCGCGAGGGCATCTTCCTCGCCGGCATGGCGCATTATCCAAAATTTATCGAAGAAAGCATCAGCCACGCCCTTGCCGCCGCCGGGCGCGCCATTACCCTTCTCTCTCAGGGCGACTCCTTATACCTGGGAGGTGTGGTGGCGCAGGTGGATCCAGAAAAATGCGTTGGCTGCCTGACCTGCACCCGCACCTGCCCCTTCAGCATCCCCCAGGTCATCCAGCAAGAAGGGCGCACCGGCGTGGGTAAGCTGGGCGGCGCAGCCTATATTGACCCCGCGCAGTGCCAGGGTTGCGGCACCTGCACCGGCGAATGCCCGGCTAACGCCATCCAACTGGTGAACTACACCGATGAGCAGATAATGCTGCGCCAAATCAACGGTTTAGGCAGGTGGCTGCCGGAGCAAAAAGCGATGGTCGCCTGAAGACTGGATTGAAGTAAAAGGGAGAGTCTGCCCAGATATGGACCAAACCTTTGAACCCCAGATCACAGCGTTTTATTGCATCTACTGCGGCTATATGGCAGCCGACACCGCGGGCGGGTTGCACATCCAATATCCGGCAAACGTCAAATTTGTACGCCTGCCCTGCACCGGCAAGACCGACATCCGCTACCTGTTAGAAGCGTTCGAGCAAGGCGCAGATGGGGTGTATATTGTGGCGTGTCCCATCGGCAACTGCCACCATGTGCGCGGCAACGAGCGCGGTTTTGCCCGGCTGCAAAGAGCAAAAGAAATCCTGGACGAGGTCGGTCTGGGTGGTGAACGCCTGGAGATGTTCTTCATGTCTGGCAGTCAGGGGCATGCCTTTGCCATCGCCGCCCAAACCATGACCGAACGCATCCGCAAATTGGGACCAAACCCCTTGAGAATATCCAACGGAAAGGAAAAACAAATCAAACCGATAGCCCCAGATGAAGGAGAAGAAGACATCGGTTTTCGCGGCAGACGCAGATAACAATCAACCTTGAAGGAACAACGGGAGACGCAGTATGACAGATTAGCCAGGAGGAACTGCCTACCCCTCGGAGACAGAAGCGGTTCTCAAAAACCCGTTAAATCCAACACCAAACCAGGATAAACCGCTGGTTGGCGCAGTGATGGTCGTCGGCGGCGGAATTGCCGGGATGCAGGCTGCCCTGGACCTTGCCGATCAAGGTTTCAAGGTCTACCTGGTTGAATCCAGTTCAGCCATCGGGGGCAAGATGGCTCAACTGGATAAAACCTTCCCGACCAACGATTGCGCCATGTGCACCATCTCCCCCAAGCTGGTCGAGACCGGACGCCACCCCAACATCGAAATCCTGACCAACACCACAGTTCTGGATGTCGTCGGTCGGGCGGGTGATTTCACGGTGCATTTAGAGCGCGACCCGCGCTATGTGGACCCCTCCAAATGTGTTGCCTGTGGAGATTGCGAGAAAGTCTGTCCGGTGGTCGTCCCCGATACCTTCAACGAGGGGTTATCTCAACGCCGCGCCATTTACAAACTCTACCCCCAGGCAGTCCCCAACGCCTATGCCATCGAGAAACGCGGCATCTCCCCCTGCCGAGACGCCTGCCCCGCCGGACAGCGCGCCCAGGGATACATCGCCCTCATCCGGGAAGGTCGCTGGCATGACGCCTTGCGCGTGATAAAGATGGATAACCCATTCCCGGGTATTTGCGGTCGCATCTGCAATCACCGGTGTGAGACCGCCTGCAATCGGGGGCTGGTGGATGAGCCGGTCAACATCCGCGCCCTGAAGCGGTTTGTCACCGATAAAGTGTATGCCGAGCCGCGTCAACCGGTTGAACCCCCGCCATTGACCTCGGATAAACGGGTGGCGATCATCGGCGCCGGTCCTTGCGGGCTGACGGCTGCTCAAGATTTACGCAAAGAGGGTTTCCCGGTCACCGTCTTTGAAGCCATGCCGGTTCCCGGGGGGATGCTTCGCCTCGGCGTGCCGGAATATCGTCTGCCTGCCTCAATCATCGAGCGCGAAGTGCAGGACATCCTTGACCTGGGGATAGACCTGCGTCTCAACCACCGCATCAACGACCTGGATGAGGTCTTCCGCCAGGGCTACGATGCCGTGCTGATTGCAGTCGGCGCCCATGAAGGAGTCCGCCTGCCGATTCCCGGCGCCAACCTGGCTGGTGTGTTGGTGAACACCCACTTCCTGCGCGATGTTCGCCTGGGGAAGTATGACAACGGCGCAGCAGACGCCGCCGAACTGGGAAAACATGTGCTTGTCCTGGGAGGCGGCAATGTCGCGATTGATTGCGCCCGCACCGCGGTCCGCCTGGGGCGGCGGGTGGAAATGGCGTGTTTGGAGAATCGCGAACAAATGCCCGCCCACCCATGGGAAATAAAAGCGGCGGAGGAGGAAGGCATCAGCTTACACCCCGGGCTCACCTTCGAGCGCATCCTGGATGACGGCAACGGGCGCGTGGCTGGCGTGGAATGCCTGCGGGTGGCTTCTTTCAGCTTTGATGAGCGCGGTCGCCTTCAGGTCGAAAAAATCCCCGGGTCAGAGCTGATCATCCCTTGCGACACAGTCATCTTCTCGGTTGGTCAGCGCGCCGGTCTGGCTTTCATCCCCGATGACGCCAACGTGGGGCTGACCGATCGCCAGACCATCGCGGTCAACCCCAACACTTTTGCCACCTCCCGTCCGGGCGTCTTCGCCGCGGGCGATTGCATCTCCGGCACAGCTTTTGTCATCGAGGCGGTGGATCGCGGTCATCGCGCTGCCAGTTCGATGATACGCTACCTGCGCGGGGAGCCATTGGAGCCGCCGCCCACGCCTGAACTGCCGGTGGTGCGCCTCACTCAGAATGAAATCGAAGCCCGCCTTGCTTCCGGCGAGGTCCACCGCGGCGGGCGCATCCCTCTGCTGGAACTGCCGGCGTCTCAGCGGGTGAACAACTTTGCCGAGGTCGAACTGGGCTACGACGACGCCAGCGCCCAGGCTGAGGCAGCCCGCTGCCTGGCTTGCGGGGTCTGTTCCGAATGTATGAGTTGCACCTTTGCCTGCGGTCGAGACGCCACCGTCCACCAGGATGTGCGCCGCCTGGAGACGGTCAAGGTCGGGGCTGTGATACTGGCGCCCGGTTATCAAGTTTATAACGCTCACCTCTCGCAGGAATATGGTCTGGGACGCTTCCCCAACGTGCTGACCGCTTTGCAATACGAGCGCATGCTCTCCGCCAGCGGTCCAACAGGTGGGCATGTCCGCCGCCCTTCCGATGGCAAAGCGGCGCG
>JBBIPD010000111.1:6508-8716 GCA_037443025.1 Chloroflexota bacterium | reverse complement strand
CGGTTATCCCACCCAAAAACCAGAAGCGCTTCTGGAGCGCATCATCCTGGCGTCTTCCAATCCGGGCGACCTGGTGGCAGATTTCTTCGGGGGATCCGGCACTCTGGCGATTGCGGCGGCGCGCGCCGGCAGACGCTATATCCTCAGCGACGCCTCCCAAAGGGCATTGCACACCGCCCGCTCTCGCCTGGTGAAAGCCGGCGCGGCGCCTTTCAAGATGCTCCACACGGTCGGCGGGAGTCATCAGGGGGATGAAACCGCTCAATCCACATCCACCGCTGAAACGGCAACAACAGCGCGCATCGAACGTTCACCCCAGGGCAAAGATTGGATGATCACTCTCGATACAAGATTGCTCAGCGGGCTGGATTACTGGGAGGTGGATCCCAATTGGGACGGTCAGATTTTTCGCAGCGCGGCGCAAGAATCCAGACCCCGACGGAGAGGGCAGATAGCCGATAAGATAATCCTGGGGGAGGGGATGGTGGGGAAGCTGGTCCGTATCCGTATGGTTGAAGTAAGCGGACGTCTGAAAGAATTGACGCTTCAGACATCCAGCCGATAACCAACGCCTCGAACGGTTTTCAAGAAATGGGGGTGGCGCGGGTCTGCCTCAAGCGCCTGGCGCAGCCAGTTGATATGCACATCCAGAGTGCGGGTGTCTTCGGTGTACTCGGTGTTCCACACCTGCCGGAACAAATCCTCCCGCACCAGCACTTCACCCGAATGCTGCATCAAAACCTTCAAAAGGTGCGTCAGGCGAGGCGTCAACTTGCTTTCTCTCCCCTGGCAACGAAGCCGCCTATGCTCGAGATCCAGGCGAATTGGTCCGGCGTGCAGCAGGTTACTCTCCTGGCTGGGCAAGAGCGGCATGATTCGATTCAACAGTTTGCGATAGGTGAAGGGTAGAGTCAGAACCACCCGGGCAGATAAATCATTCGTATTGGCGGCTGAAGGGCTGACGATTGCCAGAATCGGCGTCCCACGCGAATGCTCATCCAACGATTTACATATCCTCTTGCCGCTGGTGCGCAGTGAGGCAGCGTAAAGAACGATCAAATCAGGGGAGTTATGGGCAAGGTAATCCAATGCCTCGCTTCCGGTGGACACCACATCCACCAGGAAGCCCTTCTTGCGCAAATTCGGAATGAACGACGGACCCTCCGCCCGATTGCCCTCGATCCAGAGTATTCTGGCTTTCATCCACACCTGCCCGATTTCAATCTTGCCCGCGAATTAGGGGATGGTCATTATACCTGTAATCTTAAAATTTGGAAATGGAGTTGATGGTCTTTTTTTAACATTAATTTATTGCATGGCAGTCCAGCGCGTGTTAAAATTAACCCGCATTGTTCGCCGAGAAAAATCCACTGCCTGTTTTCAGGGCGGTTCATAATGACCCTCCTCAATCGAAAAAGCGAATATTCGAAATTGTGGTAACATACATCAAAATTTAATACAGTTTAGTTTGGAAAGAGTGAATTATGTCCGATATGGTAGAAGTCGTCATCGACAGCATCCGGGTCAGCCTGATGTCTCAGCAACGAATTGTGATTCTGAGGGAGGTGGATGGGGAACGCTATTTACCAATCTGGATTGGCGTCTATGAAGCCGAAGCCATTACCATCGCCCTGCAGGAAGTCGAGGTAGCCCGTCCACTCACCCATGACCTGCTGAAGAATGTCTTTGGAATTTTAAACGCCCAGATCATTCGGGTCGAGGTGGCTGCTCTGCGCGATGACACATTTTATGGCAATATTATCGCCGAGGTGGACGGAAAAACGATCAACATCGACTCACGCCCCTCCGATGCGTTGAACCTGGCTGTGCGCGCCCATGTGCCGATTTTCGTCGCCCGCTCGGTGATGGACTCCGCGGGGATCGTCCCCGAAGAAGACCTTCAGGAAGCCGCAAGCGCACAACCCGCCCCAAAAGAAGAGGTGATCGAAGAATCAGAAGAGAGACTCTCGGTCTTTGAAGACTTTCTGGAGAAGCTCGACCTGGACAAAGACGAAGAAGAAGACGAGGACGACAAAACCGATTAGTTCTTCCCTGCGCATCTGGAATTTACCGGGGTAGATCAGGTCGCGTTGATGGCTCGAGCGAGCAAAGGCGGACGGGGTGGGGGGGGTGGGGGTTGGTGGGGGGGGGGGGTGGAGTTGGGGGGGTTGATTTGCGGAGGGGGGATTGGCGCCGCAGTGGGGGGGG
>JBBIPD010000111.1:3377-6498 GCA_037443025.1 Chloroflexota bacterium | reverse complement strand
CATTTCTTAATGGGTGGGTCTAGAAATGGACGAATTCATTTCCACAGAAGTAAATGAAGCCACAATGGCGCCCGTAGTACCGCACAGCCGTGAGGCTGAGGAAGCGGTGATTGGCTCCATCTTGATCAATCCCGAAGCCTACTACGATGTGGCTCAATTCCTGCAGGCGGATGATTTCTACATCCATCGTCATCGTTGGATATGGGAATGTTTCACCCGCCTGCATGAGCGCCGCACCCCGATAGATTTCCTCACGGTCTCCGAGGAGTTAGACCAGATGGGTCACCTGGCAGAGGTGGGCGGTCCGGCTTACCTGTCCTCTCTTATCAGTAATGTACCCACCTCGCTCCACGCGGCTGCCTATGGACGCATCGTCGAAGAGACCGCCATCCGCCGCCGGATGCTGAACGCCGCCAACGAGATCGCCCGGATGGCGTATAAAGAAGACGCAGGGATTGAAGCCGCGCTGGACGGCGCAGAGAAAGCGATCTTCGGCGTCAGTGAACGGCGCATGACGCGCGACTTGCAGACGATTCAGCAGGCGCTGAGCGAATACTATGACCGGATTGACCAAATCTCACGCCGGGGAGAGGAAGCTTACGGCGTCCCCACCGGATTTATTGATTTAGACCGGTTACTGATGGGGTTGCAACCCTCAGACCTGATCATCATCGCCGGTCGCCCGGGCATGGGCAAGACCGCTTTTATGCTCTCGGCGGCAAAGAACGCCGCCCAGATTCATAAAAAACATGTGGCGATATTTTCGCTGGAGATGTCCACCGAACAGCTCGTCCAGCGCCTGATTTCCCAGGAGACGGGCATCGACTCGCAACGCCTGCGAACCGGCAGGCTAAACGAGGATGAATGGCCTAAATTCACCCATGCGATCGAGGTCTTGAGCTCGGCGCGCATCTTCCTGGATGACACCCCCGCCCTGACCCCGCTACAGCTTCGCACAAAATGCCGCCGATTGCACCTGGAATACCAATTGGACTTGATTCTGGTAGATTACCTGCAATTGATGAGCAGCGGCACCAAGGTGGAGAACCGCGTCCAGGAAGTCTCGTATATCTCCCGCAACCTGAAGGTGATGGCGCGCGAGTTGAATGTCCCTGTCCTGGCAGCCGCGCAATTGTCGCGCGCGGTGGAACAACGCGCCGACAAAGAACCTCAGCTCTCGGATTTGCGGGAGTCTGGCTCATTGGAACAGGACGCCGATATCGTCATGTTCATCCATCGCCCAGAAGTTTATGAAAAAGATACATTAAAGCAAAACATCGCCCAGATTAAAATCGCCAAACACCGCAACGGACCCACCGGGATGGTGGAATTGATCTTCCGCCATAACCTGGCGAAATTTGAAAACGCCGCCACCTACCATGTAGATTTGGCAAAGGTATAGCTGCAATGACATTCTCAGGCTTTCCGGAGGGAAAACAGCGCCTGCTGCCGATACCGGGGTTGTTTTTCACAGAGCTATTGCCCCAAATCGATCACCTGGCTGAATTGAAGGTGACCCTGTTTGCCTTCTGGTTATTACACAAAATGGAAGGGGCGTTTCGTTACCTCAAGCGAGAGGATTTCGCCCAAAACCAGGAATTCATGAGCGGTCTGGCTCCAACCCCAAAGCAGGCGGCTGCTCTCCTGGATGACGCCTTGCGGCGCGCCGTCAGACGGGGCACGTTGTTAAAGGCGGAATTAGCGGTGGAAGGCGGGGTCGAATGGTTATACTTTTTGAACACCGCGCGTGGGCGAGCGGCTGTGAATGCCATTCGGCGTGGCGAGTGGCACTACACCGGCGACAGGCAACGCCCGATCGAAGTTCGAGACGAACCTCCCAACATCTATCGCCTGTATGAGGAGAATATCGGCGTGATTACACCCCTCATCGCCGATGAATTGAAAGAGGCAGAAAATAGCTACCCTGCAGAGTGGATCAACGACGCCTTCCGTATAGCTGTTGAGAATAATGTGCGCAACTGGCGTTATGTGAGCGCAATCTTGAACCGTTGGAAAGAAAAAGGTCGCGATGAGCGAAAAAATAGACGAGACACTGAAAAAGATCGCCGCCGGTACGCTGACTGGGAAGAACCGGGCGAGTGACCGCCCAGAAAATCAGTACTCACCTGACCTGCCCGGCGATCCTAATTGCCCCATCTGTAAGGGGGTGGGGTACCTGCGTCAGGACTTGCCGATTGGTCACCCCGAGTTCGGGAGACTGCAGATTTGCTCCTGCCGGCATGGGGAAATCAGCCGCCACATCCACCGCCGTCTGTTCGAGTTAAGCAACCTGGATGAGTTGCAACACCTCACTTTTGAAAATTTCCAACCCCGCGGACGAATCGGTTTAAGACCAGCCCAGGCTGAAACCCTGGAGATTGCCTATAATCAATCGCGCATCTTTGCCGAGAAGCTGGAAGGCTGGCTTCTTCTCCAAGGGGACTACGGATGCGGAAAAACGCATCTGGCTGCAGCCATTGCCAATTTTGCGGTGGGGATGGGCGTCCCAACCCTGTTCATCACCGTGCCGGATTTGTTGGATACCCTGCGCTTTGCTTATGAAGATCCTGAAGCCAGTTTTGAGGATCGTTTTGAGCGAATCAGAACCGCCCCATTGCTGGTGATGGATGATTTTGGCACTCAGAACGCCACCCCCTGGGCGCAGGAGAAGCTTTTTCAAATTATCAATTACCGCTACATCAACCGCCTGCCCCTGGTGGTGACCACCAACCTGCTGCTGGAAGAGATCGAGGGACGCATCCGCTCCCGCCTGGAGGATCCCGAGCTGGTCACGCGAGTTCATATCCGCGTGCCCGATTACCGCCGTCCGACGGTTGAAGCCGGGGAGACAGAGCTGTCTTACCTGGATTTACTCCACAACATGACCTTTGATAACTTCGATTTGGGCAAAGGGGAGGGGCTTGCCCCCGAACATCTGAAAAGCCTGGAAAAAGCCTTCGAGGCAGCCTACCGGTTTGCCGAGTCGCCTCACGGCTGGCTGGTCTTCACCGGCGCCTATGGTTGCGGAAAGACCCATCTGGCAGCCGCCATCGCCAATTACCGGGCAGACCTGGGACATCTTGCCCTTTTTGTGGATGTTCCGGACTTGATGAGCCGACTC
>JBBIPD010000111.1:0-3342 GCA_037443025.1 Chloroflexota bacterium | reverse complement strand
GCCTATCGCTCTGCCTCCCTGCTGGTGCTGGACGACCTGGGAACCCAATCCATGACCCCCTGGGTGCGTGAAAAGCTCTACCAGCTCTTTAATTACCGCTACATCACCGAGCTGCCCACAGTGATTACCACGGCTGAGTTGAAAGATGAAATGGACCCGAGACTGCTCAGCCGGTTGCGCGACACACGCTTATGCACGATTTACGCCATCACAGCTCCATCCTATCGGGGGGTGCCCCGCAAAGCGCCCCGTCGCCGGCGCGCCTCAACCTGAACATCCCGAAGAATTTCCTCCAGGGGGATGATTAATTATTCTGATTAATGTGATAAAAATCATATTGACTCTGTTTTGGTTCGTGATAAAATGCAGATAATTGACCAGAATTGGCGAATATCCGCATCATCATGACCATTTCCCAAAGTTCTCCCCTGATTTACCTGGAAGTCCGATACCCGAGCGTAACACCCCTTAAAAAGTAGGGGACGTCCGGCTATTGCGCGGATAATCCCGGCGCGCTTTGAGGAATCTCATTTCATCATCTCGGAGGTTGGTATGTTCACCAGTTTCTTGTTGTCTTTACGTGAAGGGCTGGAAGCTGCCCTGATTATCGGAATTGTATTAGGCGCGCTGCGGAAGATGAACCGGGCTGACCTGAAGCCGGCGGTCTGGATTGGCGTTGGCAGCGCTTCAATCCTCAGCCTGATCGTCGCTCTGACATTGAGCTGGCTTGGCGCGTCTCTTGAGGGCGTCGCGGAACAGATATTCGAGGGGGTAACCATGTTCCTGGCGGCTGCAGTTCTGACCTGGGTAATTTTTTGGATGCAGCGCCAATCGCGCTCGCTCAAGGTCGAACTGGAGGCAGGAGTCCGCCGCACGGCAAGCAACGCAGGCAAGATTGGTCTGTTCTGGCTGGCGTTCTTCGCTGTGGTTCGCGAGGGTGTGGAGCTGGCGCTCTTTCTGAGCGCATCCACAATCCTGTCTGGCGCGCAAAATAATCTATTGGGCGCGGTGCTGGGCTTGGCTGCGGCGATTGGTTTGGGATGGGCTTTGTTCAGCAGCACAATTCGGATGAGCCTGAGGGCGTTTTTCCTGGTCACCAGCGTTCTGCTCATCCTGTTCGCCGGCGGTCTGGTCGCTCACGGCGTTCATGAGTTTAACGAAATCGGATGGATTCCGGCTGTCATCGAACCGGTATGGGATACGAACTCCATCCTGAATGAGAACTCGACCCTGGGCGCTATTCTTAAAGCCCTGTTTGGATACAACGGCAACCCCTCGCTGACCGAACTGCTGGCTTATTTCGGCTATTTTATCGCCATAGCCCTCGGCTTATTCTTCAGCCGGCAGGCAATTCCAGAAGCCCAGAGGACCTGACGGGTTTAGCGCAGGCAAACATCTGCTCATCCACCCCCTGACTTAAAGTTATAATCAAGGGTGAAGAAAAACTCTGGAGAAACCTTCATTCTTGTGTTTCAGGGAAGGAAGCGATGAATACCAAGGCGAAAGTGTACACCCATTCACAACTGCCTCTGCCGCCGCATTTCAAAGCGGATAATGTTGGCGAGGTCTGGAAAGTTGCCTATCAGGAACTTGCCCAGTCTGCCAGGGAGTGGGCTGAGAAATATGCCATCTCTCCTGCCAGCGAAGATGTCTTCAAGATTGCTTTGATTGCGATTGACATGCAAAACACTTTCTGCCTGCCCGGTTTCGAGTTATTCGTCGGAGGCAGGTCGGGCATGGGTGCAGTGGAAGACACCCGCCGGTTGTGCGAATTCATCTACCGTAACCTGGGAAGCATCACGCGCATCGTCGCAACCCTGGATACTCACCGGGCGATGCAGATTTTCCACCCCATTTACCTGGTCAATGCCAAGGGGGAGCATCCCAGCCCGCTGACGCTTGTATCCGAAGAGGATGTTCGCCAGGGGCGCTGGATGTTCAACTCGCAGGTGGCGAAAAGCCTGGGAATCAGCCCGGAGGCGGGGCAGAGACACTTGCTTCATTACACCGCCGAATTGAAGAAACAAGGCAAGTATGCCCTGACCATCTGGCCTTACCATGCCATGCTGGGAGGCATTGGTCATGCCCTGGTGCCAGCTTTGGAGGAAGCCATCTTCTTCCATACCATCGCCCGCGCTGCTCAGCCCGAGCTGATTTTGAAAGGGGAGTATGCCAACACAGAGAACTATTCAGCCATCGGTCCGGAGGTGTTGACCGGGGCAGATGGGGAACAAATTACCCAGAAAAACGAGTCGTTCTTACGCCTGGTGATCGAGAACGACCTGGTATTGATTGCCGGGGAGGCAAAAAGCCATTGCGTTGCATGGACAATTGAAGATCTCCTGGAAGAAATCAAAGCATACGATCAGAGCCTTACAGATAAGGTGTATCTCCTGGAAGACTGCTCCTCGCCAGTTGTCGTGCCGGGTGTGGTGGATTATACAGAGGTGTCAGATGCAGCTTTTCAACGATTTGCCCAGAACGGCATGCACATCGTCAAATCCACAGACGCCATCAGCGATTGGCTAAAATAAAAGTCGATCAGCCTGAAACAGTTCGATGCGAGAGAACAATCTCGAATCTTAAGGGTTGGGAGAGAAAGACAGGCGAGGGCGGCAACCGGATGCCACCCTCGTCTTTTTCCCTTTTACCCTCGACCATCAGGGGGTATCAATATCGCTGAACAACAACACACAAAGATAAAAATTGATTGACCTCTTTGCGCCTCCGTGTTAAACTAAATATTTGCCATGCGTCGGTTGCTTGTATCATCAACCCCGTTGATATTATTCTGCATCTTGATTGCACTCCCGGCATCGGTCGGCAGCGCCCAGCAGTTCCTTCCCACCCCAACCGGCACACCGACAATAACGCCCACCCCGGTTCAGGTAAGCCTCATCTCTCCGATTGACGGGCAGGCTGTCCAGGGGAAGGTCATCATCCAGGGGAATACCGCCATCGAAGGCTTCAAGTTTGCTGAACTTAGCTTTGCCTATAGCGGCACCCCGCCTCTCACCTGGTTCCTGATTCATACCTCGGAACAGCCAGTGACAAATGGCATCCTGGCAGAATGGGATACTTCTACCATTACCGACGGTCTCTATGATCTGCAATTGAAGGTCTTATTAGAGAACGGGGACGTGATAACAACAAATGTAAAAAAATTACGGGTGCGCAACTATACCCCAATCGAAACCGACACCCCCACCCCTATCACCCCAACCGCGACTCAGGTGCCTGGCGATACGCCTGTCCCCAGCGCTACCGCCACTCCCACCGAAACCCCTGTCCCTCCCACCCCGACCGCCCCTATCGAACCGCCACCGTAGGCACTCTCCAACG
>JBBIPD010000110.1:0-8758 GCA_037443025.1 Chloroflexota bacterium | reverse complement strand
GCAGTATTGCCATCGAAAACGCCCTGGCTTACCGGGATATCGAAGCCCTGAACGCCGCCAAATCCCAGTTCATCCATATTGTCACCCATGAGCTGCGTTCGCCGGTCAGCGTCACGCGCAGCCTGCTGCGCAATATCGTCGCCGGTTACGCGGGGCAAATCACCGAACAGCAACAGGATATCCTCAATCGAGCCTGCCGCAGAGTGGATTTCCTGCAGAAACTCATAGACGACCTGCTCGACCTGGCAGCCGGGAAAACCGAATTTAAAGAACACGAAAAACGTGAACCGGTCCGACTGGTCAACATCCTTGACATCGTGCTGAAACGCTTTGAAATCCCAGCCCAGGAAAAAGGCGTGCAACTTAACCGGGGGGTTGAAGCCGGCGCAGAAGATGCCATTGTGATGGCTACTCCCGATGGGCTCGATCGTATCTTTACCAATCTGGTCTCAAACGCCATCAAATACACCCCTGCGGGGGGGAGTGTCTCGGTAACCCTATCCAGAACAGATCACGAAGCCAGCGTTCTCATCGCAGACACCGGGATAGGCATCCCCGATGACGCCAAGCCGCACCTTTTCGAAGAGTTTTATCGCGCCCCCAACGCCAAAGCCCTTGAGCGCGAAGGCACTGGCTTGGGTCTCACCATTGTCAAAGACCTGGTGGAGCGTTTTGGGGGGACGATTGCTTTTGAAAGCGCGTTGAACGTTGGAACCAAATTCACCGTCACCCTGCCCGCCGAAGTTCAACCGACAGACGAATCTCTGCAAACCGCCCAATTCATTCAGCCATCAAGCTGAGGAGCAAACATGCTGACTGACCTGCTTTCTGAAACCAATCGCCTCTCCGGACAAACCGTAGAGCTATGCTACCACTGCCACAAATGCACGGCGGGCTGTCCGGTCGTCGAGGCAATGAGCTATGGACCCGACCAGTTGTTGCGCATGGTGGCAATGGATCAACGCGAGGCGGTCCTGAGCAGCAAAGACATTTGGCTCTGCGCCGGCTGTTTCACCTGCGCCACCCGCTGCCCAAACGACATTGATATCGCGGCGGTGATGGACGCGTTGCGTCAGATTTCTCTGCGAGAGGGTTACCAGACTGGAGAGCGCGATGCGCTCCTGTTCCATCGCCTGTTTTTGGGGGTGGTGCAACGCCTGGGTCGCTCACACGAAGCCGTCATGCTGGGCATGTTCAAAGTCCTCTCCCACACCCCTCTGATGAACGATGTTGGAGCGGGGTTGGGCTTATTCCTGCGCGGCAAAGTCCCTGTTTTACCCCAACGCTCTGGCGCAGGGAAAGAGGTGAGCAGAATCTTCAAAGAGTGTCAATCACCCGATAACCAATGAGCAAATCCGGCGAAGCCACACTGGCAAGCCAGACCTGGGAGACCTTTTTATGAACTATTCATACTACCCCGGATGCAGCCTGCACTCCACCGGTCTTGAGTATGGTCTATCCACCCGAGCTGTTTTTGACGCCCTGGAACTCGGTCTGATCGAACTGGAAGGTTGGAATTGCTGCGGCGCATCTTCTGCGCACGCCCTCGATCATACCCTTTCCCTGGCTTTGCCGGCGCGCAACCTGGCACTGGCGCAAGAGGTCGGCTACGATCTGGTAGCTCCGTGCGCGGCGTGTTTCAACCGGATGAAATCAGCCGATTACAACCTGCGCTCTAACCCCGCCATCAGATCTGAAGTGGAGACGATTGTCGGTTTTCAATACACGGGCAATATTGCTGTGCGTCCGGTTTTGGCGGTTTTATTCGAAGATTATGGGGTGGAAGCCATCGCCGCCCGGGTGCAAAAGCCGGTCTATGGGCTGAAGGTGGTCACCTATTACGGGTGTTTGTTGGTGCGCCCGCCCGAGGTGACCCAGTTTGATGACCCCGAACACCCTCGAGTGATGGCAGCCTTAATGGAAGCGATTGGCGCAGAGGTGATGCCCTGGTCGCACGCCACAGATTGCTGCGGGGCGGGACTTTCCCTCAGCCGGGCAGATGTCGTCCAAAAATTGGTGGGGCGCCTGGCAGAGCGGGCGCGCGAGGCAGGCGCTGATGCGCTGGTAACCGCCTGCCCCCTGTGCCAGGTCAACCTGGAGATGCGCCAGACCAGCGAACCCAAGATGCCCGCTTTCTACTTCACCGAACTCCTCGGATATGCCCTCGGCGTCCCTGAGGCAAACAAATGGTGGTCAAAACATCTTATAGATCCTCGCCCGCTGCTGAAATCGGCGGGACTGACAGTGGAGTGAACCAACATGGCTTCTAACAAGGATAACGGAAGCACAAACGGAAAAAAGCCCTGTGGGTCGGCGTTGGTCGTCGGCGCAGGCATTGCCGGCATGCAAGCCGCCCTCGATCTGGCAGAAGCCGGGATTAAAGTCTATCTGCTCGATCGCGCTCCGGCAATCGGCGGCACCATGGCGCAACTGGATAAGACCTTCCCCACCAACGATTGCGCCATGTGCATCATGTCGCCCAAGCTGGTAGAAGTCGGTCGCCACCTGAACATCGAACTGCTGACCCGGGCTGAGCTGGAAGCCATCTCCGGCGAACCGGGGGATATCAAGGCGACTGTGCGCCTTCACCCTCGTTTCGTCGATGTGAGCAAATGCACCGGCTGCGGCGACTGCGCCGCCGCCTGCCCGATTACCCTTCCCGATCAATTTAATGGCAATCTCTCGCAGCGCAAAGCCATCTATAAGCTCTACCCGCAGGCTATACCCAACGCTTATGCCATCGAGAAAGAGGGCGTCGCTCCATGTCGGGATGCCTGCCCCATCCACCAGCGCGCCCAGGGTTACCTGGCGTTGGTTGCCGAAGGGCGTTTCGCCGACGCCTACCGCACAGTCCTGGAGGATAATCCCTTCCCCTCCATCTGCGGCAGGGTCTGCAACCACCGCTGCGAAGACGCCTGTAACCGGGCGCAACTGGACGCGCCGGTTAACATCATGGCGGTCAAACGCTTCATCGCTGATTGGGCTTGGGAACATCCCCAGGCTCGGGAAGAGGTGCTCGCCGCCATTGCAGCCCGCAGAAGTGCCGCCGATTCTCTCCCCCTTCAGGGCAAGCGGGTCGCAGTGGTGGGTTCTGGACCCGCCGGTTTGACCTGCGCCCAGGACTTAGCCCGCCAGGGCTGCCAGGTGACCATATTCGAGGCTTTGCCGGTGCCTGGCGGCATGATGCGCGTCGGTGTGCCTGCCCACCGCTTACCACCCGAGGTCATCCAGCGTGAAATTGACGCCATTCTGGCGCAGGGTATAGACCTCAGGCTGAACCAGCGGGTTGAGGATGTCGAGGCATTGCTCGCTGAATTCGACGCCGTCTTTGTGGCAATCGGCGCTCATGCCGGAGCAAAGCTCCCCATCCCCGGCAACGACCTGCCCGATGTGCTCCTTGCCACCGAATTTCTCCGCCGGGTCAGCCTTGCTCTTAACCAGGGCGCTGACCCCAGCCGCGCCGATAACGCCTGGGCGCAAATCCGGGGACGACGGGTGCTTGTCCTGGGCGGGGGTAATGTGGCGATTGATACCGCAATGACTGCAATCCGCCTGGGAGCTTCCTGGGTCGGCATGACCTGCCTGGAGGACAGGCAGCAGATGCCTGCTCACGAATGGGAAGTGATCGAAGCTGAAGAAGAGGGCATCCAGGTCTTCCCGGCGCGCACTTTTAA
Organism: Chloroflexota bacterium; assembly: GCA_037443025.1. Lineage (GTDB taxonomy): Bacteria > Chloroflexota > Anaerolineae > Anaerolineales > UBA4823 > JAQBDA01. The sequence continues at coordinate 5,084 of JBBIPD010000110.1, read as the reverse complement.
AGAAATCACCAGTCAGGAAGGTCGGGTGACCGGAGTCCGCACCGTTAACGTGGATTTTCACGGCTTCCAGGATGGGAGACCCATATTCGATGAGTACCCCGAGACCGAGACGGTCATCCCTGCCGATGTGGTGATTTTCGCCATCGGGCAGCGCCCCGAATCCGAGTGCCTGAAACAGGTGGAGCGGCTGCGCAACGGTCGGGTTGTGGTCGATCCCGAAACGCTCTCCACCAACGTCCCCGGCATCTACGCCGGCGGAGACGCTGTGACAGGTACAGCCTTTATTGTCAACGCCATCGAAGCCGGGCATCGCGCCGCCCGCTCCATCGCCGGTTACCTGAACCGTGAAGTCACCGTGCCGGGAATCCTTTATCCCTCCACAAAAGGTCAGCCGGTAGTCAGGCTGACCAAAGAAGGCGCCCAACAGCGCCTCTCCTCATCCGAACCACGAAACGAAATGCCCAAGCGCCCCCCGCAGGAGCGCAGGCAAGATTTTATCGAAATTGCTGCTTCCTTATCTGAAGAACAGGCGCGGGCTGAAGCTGCCCGCTGTCTGCGCTGCGGCGTTTGCTCCGAATGCAACCAGTGCGTCTATGCCTGCCGGGCTGGGGCAATCTCTCACGAGGATACAGAGCAAATCCTCGAGCTGGAGGTTGGGGCAGTGGTCCTCACCCCGGGTTTGGAGCCGATGCCAGGGGACATCCGCCCGGAGTACGGCTACGGGCATTACCCCAACGTGGTTACCAGCCTGGAGTTCGAGCGCATGCTCTCCGCCTCAGGTCCTTTTTCTGGCGTGTTGCAGAGACCATCCGATGGCGCCCACCCGCATAAAATTGCCTGGATTCAGTGCGTCGGCTCACGCGATTGCTCATCCACCCAAAGCGGAGGTGAACGGGCAGCGTACTGCTCCTCGGTATGCTGCATGTACGCCACCAAAGAAGCGATTATCGCCAAAGAGCACGACCCGAATGTCAAACCCACAATTTTCTATATTGACATTCGCTCTTTTGGCAAAGGCTTTGAGCCCTATATCGAGCGCGCCCAGAAAGAGCATGGCGTGCGCTATATCCGCTGTATGGTCTCCTCGGTCAAAGAAGTGCCTGGCTCCCGCAATTTGCGCCTGAGTTATGTCACCTTCCCCGAATCCCAGGGCGGCAGACCGGTAATCCACGAGGAGGAATTTGACCTGGTGGTGCTTTCGGTCGGGCTGAGACCATCCCAGGAAACCCGGGAGATGGCAAAGCGCCTGGGATTATCTCTCAACGAATTTGGCTTTATCGAGACCGACCCCTATAATCCCGCCGCCACCTCCTTGCCCGGGGTGTTCGTGGCTGGCTCATTTGCGGAGCCGAAGGACATCCCCGAATCGGTCATCGAGGCGTCCTGCGCCGCCGCCCAGGTATCCGCCCTTCTGGCGGAAGGACGCGGCAGCCTGACCCGCACCCCACAATATCCGCCCGAGCGAGATGTATCCAACGAGCAAGAGCGAGTGGGCGTGTTTATTTGCCACTGTGGGATTAACATCGGGTCGGTGGTCAACGTGCCTGAGGTTGTGGAGTATACCAGGAGGCTTCCCGGCGTCGTCTATGCCGAACATAACCTGTACACCTGCTCTCAAGACACCCAGGAACGCATTCGGGAGAAGATCCTGGAACATAAACTCAACCGGGTGGTGGTTGCCTCCTGTACGCCGCGCACCCATGAACCGCTCTTCCAGGATACCCTGCGGCAGGCTGGGTTGAACCCCCACCTGTTTGAAATGGCGAATATCCGTGAACAGGATTCCTGGGTTCACCGCAACCAACCCAAAACCGCCACCCGCAAAGCCCAGCAACTCGCTGCCATGGCGGTCGCCAAAGCGCGCAAACTGCGCCCCTTGCAGCACAACACCTTCGATATCGAGCAACGCGCTCTGATAATCGGCGGCGGTTTGGCGGGGATGACAGCCGCCCTCTCCATCGCTCGCCAGGGTTTTGAAGTCTTCCTGGTCGAGCGCGAGGCTGAATTGGGCGGCAACCTGCGCCATATCTACTTCGGTACACATCCTGGAGACAACCCCCAACAATTGCTCACAGACCTGGCGACGGCGGTGCGCTCCGACCCCAGGATTCAAACCTACACCCAGGCGTCAATTACCGAGGTCAGCGGCTACAAAGGTCAATATCGCAGCAAAGTCCGCTGCGCCGATGGCTCCGAGATTGAGCTTGGGCATGGCGCCATCGTTGTTGCTACCGGCGCCCAGGGAATCACGCCCCGCGAATATGGATATGGCGAGCATGAGCATGTCTTGACCCAACGCAATCTGGAGGAACGCCTGCGCGATGCGGCGTTCGTCCAGTCGCTATCCGGACAGACCCTGGTGATGATCCAGTGCGTCGGTTCTCGCGATGAAGAGCATCCCTACTGCTCGCGCATCTGCTGCACCCAGGCTCTCAAAAACTCGCTGGTCATCAAACGCCACGCCCCCAATGCGCGGGTGATTGTGCTGTATCGCGACCTGCGCAGCTATGGGATGCGCGAGCAACTCTACCGGCAGGCGCGCCAGGCAGGCGTGATCTTCCTGGAATACGGCAAAGAATCCAAGCCGGTTGTCTCCCCGCAGCCAGACGGGCGTCTCGCCGTCCAGGTGAAGGTGCTCCCCGAGGGCGAGCGGATTGCCTTCCAGGCAAACTGGGTTGTGCTGAGCGCCGGAATCGAGCCGGAGCCTGGCAACGCCGCCCTGGCGCAGCTTCTCAAAGTGCCGCTCAACGAAGCCGGCTTCTTCCTTGAAGCGCATGTCAAACTTCGCCCGGTGGACTTTGCCGCGGATGGGGTTTTCCTCGCCGGACTGGCTCACTCGCCTCGCGCCATCGAAGAGACCATCGCCCAGGCGCAGGCGGCGGCGGTGCGCGCCGTGGCGTTACTTTCCAAAGGCACCCTGGAAGCCACCCCGATTGTTGCCAGCGTGAACCCTAAATTGTGCGCCGCCTGTGGGTTGTGCGTCGAAATTTGCCCGTATGGCGCCCGCGTCCCGGAGCCGGATATGGAATACGCTCAGGTGATTGAAATCCTGTGTCAGGGCTGCGGAGCGTGCGTGGCGGCTTGTCCCAATAAAGCCAGCCAGCTCAGAGGGTTTGAGTTTGCCCAAATCTACGACATGTTAGAAGTATCCTGGATGGAGCGCTGATCCCTCTGGCAGCTTGAACTCAAAACCAGAAGAACAAATAAACTAAGGAGTGACCATGAGCGATCAAAATGGTTTTGAACCTCGGATTGTCGCATTTTTATGCAACTGGTGCACCTACACTGGCGCAGACCTTGCGGGCACCTCGCGCTTACAGTATCCGCCCAATGTGCGCATCATTCGCACCATGTGCAGCGGCGCGGTTGATCCGGTCTATGTGCTTAAACCGCTCCTGGACGGCGTGGATGGCGTCTTGATTTGCTGTTGCCACCCTGGAGACTGTCACTACCAGACCGGCAATTACAAAGCCCGACGCCGCTACGTGGCTTTGCAACAGATACTGAAAGCGGCTGGGTTCAACGAAGATCGAGTGTGGTTGCGTTGGATCAGCGCCAGCGAGGGGCAGAGGTTTGCCGATACGATCACAGAAATGGTCACCTCGCTCAAAGAATTAGGTCCAAACCCGGCGCGCCAGATTTGGGCTGTGTAACGGGCTTGGACAAACGCCATGCTCAGTCGAACTTCTGATCAATTATCTCTCCGATTTTGAAACGAGGCAACCATGCTTGGATTGATCCCTGTCGAAAACTCCAATTCCCTCGATGCTCTGCGCGGATTTTTGCGGCATCTCCTGGAGAGCGGTCTGGTGGAAGCCCTGTATCTCCCCATGGAAATAGATGGGGGAGCGGTCGTCCCCGCCCTGGTCGTGGAGCCAGAGCAAGTTGCGCACGCCAACCCTCTGGCGCCAGCCATGTCTATCAACGGAGCGCGCGCCGTATCTGCCCTTACCGGAAAACGCGCCCCTGCCCGTCTGGCGGTGGTGCTCCGACCCTGCGAGTTGCGCGCCCTTATTGAACTGGTCAAGTTGCAGCAAGCCTCTCTAGAAGACGTAACTCTCATCAGCCTGGACTGCCCCGGAACTTTTGAATGGACGGATTTCATCGAAGTCCAACGCTCAGGCAATCTGGACCTGGGGGCGTACCTCGACGCAGGCTCGAGGGGCGAAGTCCTCGCCTCGCCCGCCTTGCGCACCGCCTGCCAGATGTGCACCCACCCCATCCCCGAGAAAGTCAACATCCACCTGCGCCTGTTCGGCGCAGACCTCAGCAAAGGCATCCCGGTCGAGCTGGACGACGGCATTGCCGACCTGCTTGAGATGGTCGAGGCAGATGAGGTCAACCCTGCGGGGCGTGAGACCATCATCAATTCTTTGCTGGCAAAACGCGAACAGGCGCGCACAAGGGAGCTGGAGCAAATGCAGACGCGGCTTGGCGCGGATGGCGGTTTCGCTGAGGTTTTTTCATCCTGCATCCGCTGCTATAACTGTTCGACCGCCTGCCCGGTATGCTATTGTAAGAACTGCCTCTTCCGCACCTCCGCCTTTGACCACGCCCCGGAGCATTACTTGAACTCTGCCCATCTCAAAGGCGCCACGCGCCTGCCCGGCGACACCATCCTGTTCCACCTCACCCGCCTCAACCACATGGGCGTTTCCTGCGTCAGTTGCGGCATGTGCACCTCTGCCTGTCCATCCGAAATCCCGGTAGGGGTGGTTTTCAGCCTGATTGGTGGACAGGTGCAGCAGGTCTTCGACTACCTCCCCGGGCGGGATGTCAGTGAACCCTTGCCGTTGATAACCTTCCAGGTCAATGAATGGACTGAAGTCGGTGAGAAAAAATGATGACCGATTACCTATTTAACGGAAATCAACCTGCTGCACTGGTCATCGGCGGTGGAATAGCCGGGATACAGGCTGCGCTGGATATCGCCGATGCCGGTTTCAAGGTGTATCTGGTCGAGCGCTCGCCCAGCATCGGCGGCAGAATGTCTCAACTGGACAAAACCTTCCCCACCCTGGACTGCGCCGCCTGCATCCTCACCCCCAAGATGGTAGATGTGAGCCGTCACCCCAACATCGAGC
>JBBIPD010000109.1:5408-8821 GCA_037443025.1 Chloroflexota bacterium | reverse complement strand
ATCGTCATTGATAATCACATCCTGGGCAACATCTACCAGACGGCGGGTCAGGTAACCGGCATCCGCGGTGCGCAGGGCTGTGTCTGCCAGACCTTTACGGGCGCCGTGGGTGGAGATAAAGTATTCCAGGGCGTTCAATCCCTCGCGGAAATTTGAGCGAATCGGCAAGGGGATGATGCGCCCTGACGGATCTGCCATCAGACCGCGCATACCCGCCAGTTGGGAGATTGGACCGAAACCGCCTTTGGTGGCGCCAGAGATCGCCTGGGCAGCCAGGTTGCCGTTTGGATCCATCGATTTTTTCACCGCATCGGCAACCAGATTGGTCGTACGCTGCCAGATTTCGATGACGCGTTCGTTCTGTTCTTGTTCGGTGAGCAAGCCTCGGCGAAAATCGCGTTGAACAGCTTCTTGTTCCCGCAGAGCGTCTTCGATGATCTTTTGTTTCTGGGGCGGGACGGTGATGTCGGAGACCGCCAGCGAGTAACCCGAGCGAGTGGCATAGGCGAACCCAATATCTTTGATGGCGTCGGCAATTTCCGGGGTTTTTTCCTCGCCGCAAATCTCATACAGCTCAGCCACCAGGTCTTTCAGACCGCCTTTATCGAGCGCCCAGTTGATGAAGCGAATCTCATCAGGCAGGATTCGATTAAATATTACCCTGCCCACGGTTGTGTTGATGAGTCTTTCCTCCCTGGCGGGAAGGCGGTTTTTAAGGTCGTCGTACCAGGTGTCTGTCTTGAGGCGGATATTTGCGTGAATATCTACCTTGCCCAGTTGATATGCTAACTCAACCTCGTCCATATGGGCGAAAATGCGCCCGTCGCCTTTGTGTTTGAGCTCGTCTGATTTGGTCAGGTAGTAGACGCCCAGAACCATGTCCTTGGAGGGGCTGATGATCGGTTCGCCGTCCGCAGGTTTGAGCAGGTTTTTCGAGGAAAGCATCAAATTGCGCGCTTCCCAAACCGCTTTTTGCGACAGGGGCACATGCACCGCCATCTGGTCGCCATCGAAGTCAGCGTTGAAAGCAGTCGTAACCAGAGGATGAAGTTGGATGGCGCTACCCTCAATCAGCACGGGTTCAAACGCCTGTATGCCCAGACGGTGCAGGGTAGGGGCACGATTGAGCAGTACCGGGCGCTCCTTGATCACCTCCTCCAGAACTTCCCACACCTCAGGGCGCCCTCTTTCGATGAATCGCTTTGCACCCTTGACGTTTGCGGCGTAGCTGTGAGAAACCAGGCGGGAAATCACGAACGGACGATATAGCTCGAGCGCCATATTCTTGGGTAAGCCGCATTGATACAATTTCAACTGGGGACCGACGACAATTACTGAGCGTCCGGAATAGTCCACCCGTTTCCCAAGCAGGTTGCGGCGGAAGCGTCCTTTCTTCCCCTTGAGCATATCGCTCAGCGATTTTAGCTCGCGCCTGCCTCGCCGCGAGAGGGCTTTGCCGCGCTGAGAATTGTCAATCAGCGAGTCCACCGCTTCCTGGAGCATGCGTTTTTCATTGCGCACAATAACGTCGGGCGCACCCAGCTCGAGCAAGCGCTTGAGACGGTTGTTACGGTTGATTACGCGGCGATAGAGGTCATTCAAATCGGAGGTGGCGAAACGACCGCCGTCAAGCTGAACCATCGGACGAAGGTCGGGTGGGATTACCGGTAATACGGTGAGAATCATCCACTCCGGTCTGTTGCCTGATCGGCGAAACGCCTCCACCACCTTCAGGCGTTTGGTCGCCTTTTTGCGCTTTTGTTTGCTGCGCGATGTGCGCACTTCTTGCCAGAGTTCTTCGGCAAGCTTGTCCAGGTCGAGCCGGCGGAGGATATCGTAGAACGCTTCGGCGCCCATATCGGCGCGAAACACCTGCCCCCAGCGCGATTTCAGTTCTCGGTAGCGGCTCTCTCCGAAGAAAGCCAGCGGTCGCAGGTCTAATAATTCGTCCCGCAGGCGGGTGTTCTCATTGCGGGCGACGGTTGCCTGATCATCCAACTGGTTGCGCAATTCCTCCATCTGGAGTTCCGCCTCGGCGCGCAACTGCTCGATTTCGCGTTTGATTTGTTCAATCTCACGCTGGCGTTGGTCTTTGGCTGAGCTTTCCAGTTCTTCCAGCCGCTCTTTGACCACTTTCTGGACCGCGGTCAGATGTTGATTACCTATCACCTCGCCGCTTTCGACGATAACAATGTCGGTATCTGGGAAGTGGATGGTGCTGCGGGCGGGTTGATTGAATTGCTCTCTCAGGCTCGCTTCCAGGCGCTGTCCGGCTTTCAAGACGGGATCAAGCTGTTCCGCAAGCATTTCATCGAAGCGCTGTTCGATCTGGGCAATGCGCTGATTTTGCTCGGCGATATTCCGATCGCGCAAGGCTTTGACCTCAGCAATTTGGGCGTTGATCTTGTTCGCCTGCTCGCGTTCGGCGACGCTGATCTTCTCTTCCAGTCGCTTGAGCGCTTTTTGGCGGGCGTCTTCGTCCACATAGGTGACCACATACTGGGCGAAGTAGAGCACCCGGTCCAGATTGCGCCGGGAGATGTCCAGCAACAGCCCCAGGTAAGAGGGGATGCGCCGGGTGTACCAGACATGGGCTACCGGCGCTGACAGCTCGATATGCCCCATGCGCTCCCGTCGCACCGAGGCGCGAGTTACTTCCACGCCGCATTTGTCGCAAACGATACCTTTATAACGGATGTTCTTATACTTGCCGCAATAGCACTGCCAGTCGCGTGTCGGTCCGAAAATGGCTTCACAGAACAAACCATCTTTTTCTGGACGCAGGCGCCGGTAGTTTATCGTCTCAGGTTTCAGAACCTCTCCATATGACCAGCTACGGATTGTTTCTGGCGAAGCCAGGCTGATGCGAAGTTTGGTCAACCCCTTGGTTTCCACTAGATCGCCTCCTGATTGGGTAGCATTAATCTGATTTTCATTTTTTCTCCAGACACACCATTAACATCACAGCGTTTTCCGCCAGTTTTTTCCGCTGTCATCTACAGGGATGAACTTTACCGCATGATAATGTGAGGTGGATCGCCGAATTGTATTGATTTTGACGCTCTGGTGACGGTTAGTAAGTGATGGGTGCAATTTGATCGGTTGAAAATTATTTGTTTTGTGCAATAAGACAAATTAAGACAAGCGCGTGAGTACTTCTGCCTCAAGCGCTTATCCGCGCAGTGTTTTCTTCTCGTTTTTTATCGTGGTGTAATTATATCAAGCTCGGTCAAGGCGGTCAAGGGTCGCGATTGACGAAAAAAGGGTTTTATGGTAAAGGGATTGTGAGAATTCGGATGGGTTATAATTGCACTCTCAGCTATAACAGGAGGAGGTGAACGGCGACTCATTGTTTAGGGAAAGAGAGCGCATGACCTTATCATCCGAGATGGTAAGGCGACGAGGAAGAGGGT
>JBBIPD010000109.1:0-5398 GCA_037443025.1 Chloroflexota bacterium | reverse complement strand
CCCCGCACAGGGAGGTTAACCGGCGGTTTCAGTCCAGGATCGCTTGCACGTCAGTTTATCCATCTGAAACGCCGGGAAAATCGAAAGATCAGCGGAAGCCCTCCGGGTCAGCCACGCCCCGTATTCTTTCCCTCCGATAAAAATTTTTGCTACAACGCCGCCCAGGCAACTGGACGGACAAAAAGCAAAAAGTGGCATAGAAGTTTGAACTGCAAAGGCATCTGCCCTTTGGCAAACAGGTTTGCCGCCTGACTGTCGATCATGGTAAGCGTCCTTGCTGCCTTTGCGTCACTACAATACTTTGGAGGGAGTCTCATGTGTGGAATAGTTGGATATATTGGTCCTCGAGACGCTACGCCGATCATCCTGAACGGGTTAAGGCGTTTGGAGTATCGCGGGTACGATTCGGCTGGTTTGGCGGTATTGCAGAACAGCCATATTGAGGTGCGCCGGGATGCGGGAAAGCTCTCCCGTTTGGCTTCTTTAGTGGACGAATCTCCGGTTCATGGTCAGGCAGGCATTGGACATACTCGTTGGGCAACCCATGGCGAACCGAGCGCCCGTAATGCGCATCCCCATCTGGGCATGACCGGCAATGTGGTGGTGGTGCACAATGGGATTGTGGAAAATTTTTTGGAATTGCGGGATGAGCTCATCGCTGAAGGGGTCGTCTTTAAATCAGATACTGACACCGAGGTCATTGTCCATCTGATAGAGCGTTATCTGTCCTCCGAAAACGGTCTGGCAGAGGCGGTTCGGAAGGCGATCAATCACCTTAGGGGCGCGCATGGGATCGTCGTCCTCTCGTCGCTCGAGCCGGATAAAATTGTCGCCGCCAGGGTTGGCAACGCCGGCGGCGTGGTGGTTGGCATTGGCAAGGGTGAGATGTTCGTTGCCTCAGATATCCCGGCGATATTAGAGCACACCCGGGAGATGGTATTTCTCGAGTCACGCCAAATGGCGGTTATCACCAGAGATACCTTAAGTGTGCAATCCCTGGATGGGCAACCTGTCCAATACGTTGTCCATCACATCTCCTGGGATCCGGTATCGGCAGAGAAGGGCGAGTATCGCCACTTCATGCAGAAAGAGATTCATGAACAGGTGCGATCATTGACCGATACCATTGCCGGGCGGGTTGATTTCGAAGAGGGTCGGGTGCGTCTACCCGAGCTGAACCTGACGCCTGAGCTGGCAAGACGAATTCGGAAGATATTTATTACCGCCTGTGGCACTGCAGCGCATGCCGGAATGGTGGGCAAGATTTTGCTCGAGCGGATAGCGAAAGTGCCGGTGGAGGTGGATATCGCCTCGGAATTTCGCTATCGAGACCCAATCCTGGATGGGGATACGGTGGTATTGGCAATCAGCCAGTCTGGTGAGACAGCCGATACCCTGGCGGCAATGGAAGAGGGTCGGCGAAAGGGCGCTACCCTGTGGTCAATCGTCAACGTCATTGGGTCGCAAGCCATGCGTATAGCCGATGGGTACATCTCCATGCAGACCGGTCCGGAAATCGGGGTGGCTTCGACCAAAGCCTACACAGCGCCCCTGGTTGATTTGTATATGCTTGCGGTTTTGCTCGGCGAGTTGAGAGGCGAGTTGGATGATTCCTCCAGACGCAAGTTGATTGCAGATTTACGCCTGGTTCCGGCGTTGGCTGGGGTGTGTTTGGAACGAGAAGCCCAGGTTCAAAAAGTGGCGCGGGCGCTGATCAACGTCAATCACTGCCTCTTCCTGGGTCGGGGTATCAATATGCCAACAGCTTATGAAGGCGCTCTAAAGATGAAGGAGATTTCCTACATTCACGCCGAGGGATATCCAGCAGGGGAGATGAAACATGGTCCAATCGCTTTGATAGACCGGAGCATGCCGGTGATCGTCATCGCCCCGCGCGACCCCTGGTATGAGAAGATGTTCAGCCAGATTGAACAGGCTCGCTCTCGCGGTGGGACTGTGGTTGCCCTCGCGACCGATGGGGATGAGCTGATACCAGGCGTGGCAGATTACATGATTTCACTTCCGGATACGCCCTGGATGCTTACCCCGGTGACAACCGTCATCCCGCTTCAGATGTTAGCGTATCATATCGCTGCCTTAAGAGGCTTGGACGTGGATCAACCGCGTAACCTGGCGAAGAGTGTGACTGTGGAGTAGGCTTAACCGAAGCGAAATTTTCCGACGAAGAAAAATAAGATCGCTGCAATTGGGGTCATCATCAACGGCACCCAGATGACATTACCAATGTTGAATTGAAGTTGAGTCGATTCCTCGAAAGGAGAAATCGGCTCTTCTTCTTTGGGAACCATCTGGGGTTCACCCGCATCCGATGGCGTTGGCGTGATCTCTGTAAGAAGCGGGAAGTCGTCGCCTGCGGCAGGATCCGGCGAACCCGCCATGCTCCGGGATGGTTCTGGCGCGGCAACCACCCCAAAAGCCTGGGGGATTGCTCGATCTGAGCTGACCAGCGCTTCGCCCTGGCATATCAATTGAGCGGAACCGCCCCCATCCAGCATCATCACCTGGTCAGCACCAAATTGACTCAGGATATTCGCTGCATCAACCTGACGAGAGAGTTTGGAATTAAAGACCAACACAATCTCTGAGGCGCCATCCTGGTTCTGATCGTCTATTCCGATAAAGGTGCGCCCAACATAGCGGTCAGAGTGTTTGTTCGCGGTCTGGGTCAACCCGCCAATCACATCCGGAGCAGTAGAGAGATAAAGGCTCTCCTGATTCAGGGGACGAATATCCGCTTTATCAGACCACAGCTCTAAAATCAACTTGTTTTCTGGAAATTCATTGAGTCCGTATCCGTCTGTGATGATTTCGCCCCCAACTTTCAGGGGGAATGGCAACCGGGTAGGGCTCTCTGGCATATAGAAAAATTGCCCATTGAAAACGCAGAAGGCGTCATCGAATCGCGCGGTGAGCTGTTTCCAGAATTTCTGCAGGCTCTGCGCCTGGATGCGGGCGTCGTTTCCGCCATAAGCCCCTTTCCCCGGGCGCAATTGGCTGATTTCTCCATGCATGGTCACCAGTCGCGCTCCCTGACTCAGGTCCACTACCTGGACAAAATCGGGGCTACCGCCAGCGTAATCTTTCCGATAGAGGGTCACTCCAGGCGCAGAAGCAACAAGGTAAAACCCATCCGGAACAGGCGTTTCTGCAGATTGGGCAAACACCTGGGAGGGTAAGAAAAGTATGATTAGCAGTGAAATGCCTGCTGCCTGGAAGATTTTTCTACTTGTGAGCATATCCTGATTTGATTCACGGCTACTTCGGCGGATATCCAGTCTTTCAAACCCGTTCAGTCGTCTATTATAAATAGAATATATGTTCTATTATCTATTATACTCAAATCAGGGTAATTTGCAAGATGTGTTTTGAAATTAATCTTTTCGGTTTATCGAGTTTACCGCTGTGATTGGGTCATGATGCGGGTTGTTTTGAAATCAGGGCGGCAACTCTGAAGTCAGCGCGAGGTGAGCGGATCATCATGGACCGCTCACGGTCTCATATCCCTTAGCCGCCCATTCCTTCAAGCCTCCAGCCATGCTGGTGACCCGGCTGAAACCGTTTTTCGCCAGTATCTCGGAACCCGTGCGGCTGCGGTTGCCAGACCTACACACGACGACGATTTCTCTGTCTTTTGGCACTTCACTCAGGCGATTGGGCAATTCTCCCAAGGGGATGAGCGTTGATCCCGGGATATGATACTCTTGCCACTCCTGCGGTTCACGTACATCCAGGATGAAAGCGCCTTGCTCTCTCTTTGCCGCAGCTTGATCAACGGAAATCTCTGCCGGCAGGCGCGCTGCAGCGGAAGCGTCCCTTGCCCCATTTCTCTCCAGGAAGAAAACTGCCGAAATAGCGATCAGCGCCATCAATCCTATCCCGGCGATGATCCAGATGAGTTTATTATTTTCCTTCTTGGGCGGAGCGATTGCTTTACGCCTGCTGATTGGTTTGGATTGACTCTTTTTCTTTTTGCTCATGGCTTAATCCTCTGATAGATGGGTTTGGGAATTTGTTTTGGCGAAAAGAAAGCGATGATATTTATTGGATGCAGATGTGGATAAATCGTTGCGTGCGTTTACTATCTACTATGAAGGACCAGGAACCGGCAATACGACGCTCCCTGGTTGTCGACCGCCAATTTTTCGACCTGTTTTACCGGCGTCGCGAGCAACCCTTCAAGGATATTGCAGTCCATCTGGCATAATTCGGGGTGGTCGGTCAGGATCATGGAATAGGGACAATGACCAAGGATGACGAAGGGCGCGTTGAGGCGGGCTTCCCAACGAGCCCGATATTGTAACTCATTCAGACGCCGAATCGCCAGGTATAAGCGCTGAGTCAGATTGCCGCCTGATTCTACCGGTCCTGTCAGACGTTGGGCGAGGCGTCGCAAAAATTCAAGTCGCTTGTCTTCGGGGGTAGAAGACAGTAATTCATCCAGTAAGGCATCTGCCAGGATGCCCAGGTTATTCTGGCGCGCCTGGCTGGCAAGCATGTATAGCTGGGAGGGACGCCCTCGTTGATGGGTTGGTCGTTCGCCGACGACGTCCACCGCTCCTTCGAGAATCAGGATAGAAAGGTGATGGCGGATATTTGCTGCCGTTGTGTCCAGAGCCCGGCTGATCTCCTGAGCAGTGGCAACCGGTTTCTGTTTAAGGTAATCCAGGATAAGCTGGCGGGTGCTGGTCATGGATGGATTATAACATTTGATCGTATTTATGCAAATATATATTTGCGTTAATTCGGGTTGACAGGTGACATTTCAAGGGTATAATAAGCCTTTGTTAGCTTTTGAGAGTTGACGTGGACGAACGACTGACATGGGAAGATTCTTATGCCATTGCCCTGGCTCTGATGCGCCGGCATCCGCAGATAGAGCTTGAGCAGGTGTCGTTGAAGATGATTTACTCCTGGACAATCGAGCTTCCCAACTTTAATGACGATCTGGCTTTAGTCAACGATTCGATCCTTATGGCGATATACCGAGAATGGTTTGAGGAGGTCAATCCCTTATGAGCGAAGATGTCAATACCCCCGGCTATGATATACCCCCTGAGTTGCAGGGACAGGTAGCCATTACCACCCTGGATAAAATCTATAACTGGGGTCGCAGATCTTCTATCTGGCCAATGATGTTCGGCTTGGCATGTTGCGCCATCGAGATGATTTGTACCGCCGCCAGCCGATACGACTTTGCTCGTTTTGGCATGGAGGTGATGCGCCCAAGCCCGCGCCAGGCTGATTTGATGCTGGTATCTGGCACGGTTACCAAAAAGATGGTGGTGCAGATTGTGCGCCTGTACAATCAGATGCCTGAACCCAAGTACGTGGTCGCGATGGGCGCTTGCGCTTCGGGAGGCGGTCCGTTCAAAGAGGG
>JBBIPD010000108.1:0-8886 GCA_037443025.1 Chloroflexota bacterium | reverse complement strand
GCAGGGGCGGCGTGGACGTTGCTGTTGGGGTTGGCGTGTTGGGGGGGTAATCGTCCGGCGTACCTTCGATAATGATATCCTTAATGATGGTGCGGGAGGTGCGCGAGACGATCGGGAAAATGGGCAGGTTAACCAGCGGAACGATGGGTTGATAGGGAGCGGTCACCTGGACAATGATACGATCTGCTCCCTTCACCGCGGCGGGATCCAGAGACTCGCATGAGGTGGCAAAAACGGGTGTGTTTGGACCGTGATCGTAGGTGATGGCGATATCATCGTCCTCAATGGCTACCAGGTTGCCGATTCGCTTGGCGGCTGCTTTAATCCCGGCGCAATCCTTGTAATGGGGAACACCTGCGCCCACATCGCCAGCAGCAGCCCCATAACGAGCTGCCTCCCGGCTGGCTGTGGAAACCGCCGAGTATATGAAAAGCAGCCGTCCGGCTTCGATTAATCCGAACACAACCAGGAGCAGCAATGGCAACACCAGAGCAAATTCCACCATGCCTTGGGCTCTATCGCTCTGTTTATCCTTACAATCCTTGAAAAATAAATTTCTCGTCATATCCATCTGCCGTCATCATATTATATTGCAATATTATCTGTAATTACATTAATAGTTGCGATGACAAGCACAATAAAAGAGCATTGCTGCTTATCACTTATAACGATTCTCTACCAATTTTGTTACAGGAAACAAAAAATGGCGTAAAAACGCCGTTAAATTTTCTGAAAATCTGGATAGGCCGGGAGAGGGGGGAGATGCGGCGGCGTTATGGGTCAGAAAAAGTACAGAGTAAGAAGTTCTCCGTTATCGTTCAAATGGTCTCGGCGGTCGCCGGGTGGGTTCGGGTAACGGCTTTTTGACCTTTTCGGTTTTGGTCGGCTTTGGGGTCTTGGTGGGTTTCTTTTCTTCCTCGTCATCGCTGACCCCCTGGGTGGCTGTGGGCGTCATCGTCGAGGTAGTGATGCTTGATGTGTCCACGATCGGAGAGGTGACCTGAGCCACCGGGGTGAGCGCCATCGTTAGCGAGGGGGTGACAGTATAGAGGGAAACGTTCATTGTGGCTGTAGGGGTAGCAAAGACCAGTTTCTGAGTGACGATGGGTTCTGAAGTAGCGGTCTCTACAACAACCTCCGTCTCATCTGAGGAGGGGATGGTTTCCTCAACCAGACTGACCACCCCTCCAGATATCATCAGGATGCGCTCAATTTGCTCCCGCACCGGCTGGGAAGCTGTCGCTGCCAACACCTGAAGAGTCCCCATCTGCTCCTTCAATACAGCCTGCAAAGACACTGCCAGCGTTCTCGCCCTAGCCGGATCCTTTACCTGAAGATCAACCAGGTAACGGATGGCTGCATTGATATGATCTTCTAATAACGCTGCAGTTGGAGCAACCTGAACTTCTCGATTCTCAAGCACCAGGGACTGGATTTCGGTCAGCCTGCGTTGAGCGTAGCGAATATGGAGGGTGGCTTTCGCCGCATCACCTACAGCCACCGCAATCGAGGCTTTTTCCAAGGATGTCTTTAACTGGTACAGCATTTCCCCAGGGAGCGAGGTCTGCGCAGCCCGAGCCACCCCGCTGGTGCCGGCGACCATACCCAAGACCAGCAACAACACCAGAGCAACCTGAAACGCAAGGCGGCGTTGTTCGAGCAATGCTCGCCAAAATTGGAGGAGAGCATCCCGTCCAAAAAGGCGATGTGGGCTGGCTTTATTGGCTTGCTCCTGCCGGATTCGTTCTACCAGGCGGCGTTGCGAGGCGTTGACAAAACCAGGACGGGCATCCAGGGTAGCCTTACGCAAGCGAAACCACAGGGCAGCCTCCAAAGCCGGACGAAGCTCATCCGCCAGGTGGGGGTATTTCGAAAGAATCCCATCCAGCGTTTCTTGCCCGCTCTGGATTTGATCCAGGCAGTCCTGTAAAATCGTTTCGAAGTCGTCGTTTTGCCCCGCCATCTCGCTATTCTTCATCTCCGTTCAGCATCGCGCGAAGCGCCAATAAAGCTCGATGCTGTAACACGCGTATCGCCCCGGTTGAGCGCCCCATCACCTGGGCTGTTTCTTCAGGGGAGAGCTCGCTCAGGAAACGCAACACCAATACATTCCGATAATCTTCTCGCAATTGCTCAAGAGAAATCCGCAACTCTTCTCGCTCCAGACCGGATATTGCCGATTCGCCAGGTCCTGGGTTGCCATCTCGCAAAGCCAGCTCTTCTATCGAGACCTGGTTTTTTGTCTGCCCTGATCTGCGATAGTGATCAATCAGAGCGTTGCGGGCGATGCGAAAGACAAATGCCAGGAATGGCACACCCTGTTCGCGATAGTTCGGCAATGAGCGCCAGACTCTCAAGAATACTTCTTCGGTCAAATCCTCCGCGTCTAAACGATTGTCCAGATGAGCGAATAAAAAGCGAAATACGCGTTCAGCATACCGCTCGTACAGAAAACCAAAAGCTTCCGTATTACCATCTTTTGCAGATTTCAGCAATTGATGATCGTCAACTACGGGTAAGTCGGACACCAACGCTATCCTTATTAACGCAGAAATAGGTCACCTGTTACGCTTTTCACAGTGTATTTTGTACAACGCTCATGCTAATATCATAACAAAGAATTCGGATAGAGCAATTGAAAAAGATAGTGCTTATCACATTTGGAAGGTAATAAAAGGACAGGCAGGTGATGAGACCTGCCTGTCTGTGGGTTATGCATGGTTCGAAATTTGCCAGGTTAATTTCCGCCGCCGCCTCCGCCGCCGTTAGATCCGCCAGACTGACCGCCATTACCGCCGGAAGTCCCGCTGGTGTCGTTTCCACCGCCGTTGTCCTGGTCGTTGGCGTTCATCGCGTCCTGGTCATGGGTTGATTTGGTTGAGCCGGGATCAACGGTGGGTTGAGGTCCAGGACCAGGCTGGGGCGCTTCTTCGTTTGGACCAGCGTCTGGACCAGGTCCGTAGCTTGGACCAGGACCGGCATCTGGACCAGGTCCGTAGCTCGGACCAGGACCGGCATCCGGACCAGGACCATACTGAAGACCGGCTGGAGTGGTGATGGGAGGCGTGCCGGTGATGGTCAGGGTTGAAGTGACGGTTGAAGTCACTCCTCCCTGGTTCAATCGCAGGCGAAATTGCTGTTGCAACTGGGTTGGATCAACCAGCCCATTTTCAGCCTTTCGGATTTGCTCGCGGAGCATCGCCTGAACCTGTTCTTTGGTCATCAATCCCTGACCAGGCGAGACCGGTTGCACCAGATTGATAATCCGTTCCTGGTTGCGAGCGCGAAGCTGGATCATTGTCATGGCTTGAACCTGACCTTCTTGATCCAAACCAGCGGCTATCTGATAGGCTGCCTCCATTTGAGCCTGAAAACGATTCATCACCGCCTCAGGCACAGGCTCACCCTTAGCCAACAAATCGGCGATTTCGTTCACCCGGCGATCTGCGAAATCCAGCAGCATGTTCATGCGCGTTTGAGGCTGAGACGCCAGATCGATTCGAAGTTCTTCGCTGAATAATTTCACAGGGTAGAGAGTATCTGTGGGAAGACTACCCTGCGCAGCGTAGACCGTTGCTCCTGCGCCGCCAAATAAGATGGACAATGTTACAACCACGGCTGTTAGGATACTGAACATATTGACACGCTCCTTTCGATTGAATGGGTTTATGATTCCTGATATCCACCCATTAAGACGTCGAAAGGGCGATTCCGATACGGCTTGGGTAGAGGAAATTTCTGCTAAAGCCGTATTTGCCCGGTCAATGAACTGTCTGCGTCTGGCGTTCGCCTTTTGTGCATCACGACCCGGGGTGTAGCGCAGAGGTTCCAGGAGACGATACCCTTGCTGTTCTAAATTCTTCTCATCAGGTTTCATTCCAACTCATCCTTCCGCAAAATGCGCCCTAAAGAACGGAGCGCTCTATGTTCCAGGGCTTTTACAGCTCCCACGGGTTTATTGATTGCTTCAGCAATCTGTTGGTTGCGCCAGTTTTCTAGATACTTCAGCACAACCACCTGGCGCTGTTCTGGGGTTAACAAGCGTAACGCATTGCGCACCCTCTCCCGCTCTGCCTTCGCCGCATAAGCTGCCGACGGATCGTTCTCTTTGTCGTTCACCGTTTCCGGCTCGAGGGGCAAAGGAGGCTGGCGGCGGTAATAATCGGTGATCCAGTTGTGCGCAACGCGGTACAAATATGCCTGGAGATGATGTTCTGGACCTTTGCCCGCCTTGATAGTCGCCAGAAAACGGTTGAAAGTCTCAGCGACACACTCCTCTGCCAAATCCTCGTCCCCAATCAGGCGCATGGCATAGCGATATAACCCAGGACTATAGAGATCATAAATCTCGGTGAGCGCCTGTAAATCGTAGACACGCGCACGCTGCAACAACGCCAATTCGGTCACCATTTTTCTCATCATCTATGACGTTAAAAGCGAGGAAAAGATACGGCTCAAATTGAATCTCTGTTAGAATCAATCTTCGTTTGAGGGCAAAATCCGCGATAAAGCTGATATAAAAGTGTCATCCATCCCTGACCCATCCAGCGTCAAAAATGATCTCGCCAAACCAGCGACCCTCAACTTGAGAGGGATAATCCATTATCTGGCGGCGTTGTTCTCCAGCCAGGGCGCCCAGGAAGGCTACCTGGCAGCCATTGACCAGGGAGTAATCAGCCTGTCAAATTTCCTGGCAACCCTCATCCTGGCGCGGAGCGTTGATCCCACCCAACTGGGGGTGTATGGCGTTGGCTTCGTCACCCTGCGCCTGGTGCGCTCTATTCAAGATGGGGTTATCGTCCAGCCTCTTAACGTCTATGGCGCCAGCATGGATGAGGCGAGTTTCAAACGCTACGCCACCAGTACGAGCCTTCTCCAGCTCTTGCTTGCCGCCGGCGCCGCTCTGATTGTGGCAATCTGTGGCTGGATCGTCACCCGGCTTGGCAACGATATCGCCGGACCCACCTTGTTTTCACTCTGGTTTGCCTTTCTCGGCTGGCAGTTGCAGGAATACGTCCGGCGGATGCTCTACACTCGGGGCTTTGTTTTGAACGCCGTCTTAAACACCAGCCTGGCTAACCTTGTGCGCCTGATTCTGATGTTGTACTGGGCAAAGTATAACGCATTAAGCGGAATTGCCGGTTTAGACGCGATTGCCTGGGGAGCGTTTGCGGCATTGATACCGGGGCTTTGGTTCACCCGAGCGTATTGGACGCGAGATTATCAAAGCCTGAGGGAGACATGGCAGCGCAACTGGGGTTTTGGGCGTTGGTTGATGGGCGGCACAATTGCGAACTGGGTTTCGGTAGAATTCTACCCGGTATTGACCGCGGGGATGATCAGCTTTGCAGCCGCCGGAGCTTACCGCGCTCTGCAAAACCTGGTGGCTCCTATTCACGCCTTGTTACGGGCGACGGATACATTCTTCACTCCTCGCGCCTCCCGCATCTTTTCTCAAAACGGCAAAAAAGCCCTGACGCGCAGTCTGATTCTGGTGTATGCGGTCACCGGCGCACCGATCCTGTCGGTATTAGCCGCGGCGATCCTGTTCCCAAAACAACTGCTCCACCTCTTTTATGGCAGCATCTATCTGGAATATAGCGCCGGGATGATCCTCTTGGCTCTCTTTTACGCCTTGTGGTTCTTTTACTTCCCTTTGCAGATGGCGCTCAAGGCTGCCCGGGTTTCCAGACCCATTTTTGTCGCCAATCTGAGCGCTATTCTGCTCATGTTCACAATCGGAATCTGGATGATTCAACGCTGGGGGGTATATGGGACTATCGCTGGTCAGGCGCTGAACGCTCTGGTCATCAACCTTATCCTATGGAACGCCTGGTATATTTTCAAGCGCAATCCATGATGGCTGACCGGAGTTACTTTCGCCCGTGAAGCAGGCGTCTGGGCAACCTGCCATTCCAACCAGGTTTCCAACGATACCAAAAGGCGATCAAAAACCCCAAACAAAGCAGCTTGATATCGAAGCCCAGGCTGGCATAACGGACATACAATCTATCGAAGCGCAATTTTTGCCTGGGGGTAAGATAGTAATCGCCTGCAACCTGCGCCAGACCTGCCAAGCCAGGCAAAACCAGATGCCTTTCAGCGTAGGATGGTATCTCATCCAAATAATCACGCACCAGGACAGTCCGCTGTGGGCGAGGTCCAACAAAACTCATCTCACCTTTCAGGATATTGATCAACTGGGGCAGCTCATCCAGCGCCGTTTTTCGCAGCAAACGACCAGAGAACAGGACGCGTTCATCTCCTTCGCTTGCCAGGATTGGACCGGTGTCCGATTCGGCGCCTGCCACCATGGTGCGGAATTTATACTGATGAAAATTGCGCCCCCCTTTACCAACCGAATTCTTGACAAAAAAAATCGGACCTGGGTCCTCCAACCAGAGCAGAAGCGAAATTAACAACCACAGCGGGGATGAAAAAATAAGCCCGAAAAACGCGAGCGAGACATCAAAAGCGCGTTTGCCGGGCGGGTTGGGGGCAGGCTCGCCAATTTCGACTCGATGACGCTGAAAGACCTCATCCACCACTTGTTGGGAAGGAGGATAATTGTTTTCCCATAAAGGCATGCTGAAGCCGGTCGAGAGCAAAGCGCCCGCGCTTACCCCCAGAAGAGCCATCAAATACCAACCGAGCGGAATTTTCCAGGACAATTCATTATAAAAAAAAGTCCCCCCCAAGAAAAACACCAGAAATGGCAGAATGAAAGCCAGGCGGAGGCGCCAACCTCTGTCCAGAGTGCTCAATGCCAGATAGCGCTCAATCAAAATCGCCCCAATAGACTGAATGAGAAATATCAAAATCCCGTCTGCAAAGCGGTGTGCAGAGGCGGCGATGATTCGGTACTCAAACCAGCCTCCAAATATCATCAACCCCAAAAGGCAAAAAAGACTTACCCCCAAACGACCAACATACCAAAGTCGAGGTCTGGCTTTATCTTCAATCATAACGGTTTGCGGCTTGGTCATCCCGGATTGGCAAAATTATACCTCAGGGGTGGATGCCCTCGGACACCCTCCACACAGGGGAGTGTTATAATCCCCCTCTGCCAGGTTTATCAATGACCCGCACCCTTCTTGTAAGAGTGATAAAAGTCTGAGAAATGTAGATGAAAAGAATTTTTATTGCCATAGCCGTCCTGCTTGCCGCCATCTGCGTTGCCGGCATCCTGATATATCCGACGCTCAGCCGGCGTTGGAAGGAGCCGCTCGGACCAGGTCTGGGTTTGGCGACCATCACCTCAACCTCATCCCAACCCACTGCTGAAAGCGGGCAGCGCTCAACAAACACCCCTGCCGAAATGTCCGGGATTCCAATGGAGTCCAATACCCAGACGCCCAACGCCCAAGGGACGCCTGTTCCTCCTGAAACGTTTACGCCCACGCCCAAACCTTTGTGTGGCGGACCGGAGACCATGCTGATATTGGCAATTGGCGCCGACAGCGGTCCCGACTATCTCTACGGCTTGGCGGATGTGATCCGCATCGTCCGGGTAGATTTTGTCACCCCAAAGGTGAGCGTGCTTTCCATCCCCCGCGATCTCTGGGTGGAAATCCCAAACCTCGAAAATCCATACGGAATCGATCACGGAAAACTCAACCAGGCGTTTTTCTACGGCAGTCCGGGCATGGGATATTACAAAGGACCGGGCGGGGGTCCGGGGTTGCTGGCGCGCACCCTGGAAAAGAATTTCAACCTGCGGGTTGACCACTACGGGGCAGTGGATATGTCCACCTTTGTGAAAATCGTTGACGCCGTAGGAGGGATAGATATCTATTTACCTTACGACGTGGACGGTCGCCCGATTGACGATAAAACCGAGGATATGGGTTATTTCACCGCCGGTCAGCATCACTTCAACGGCGATGAAGCCCTGCGCTTCTCCCGCATCCGCAAAAAATACAATGATTTCACCCGCATGGATCATCAGAACATGGTGATCTGCGCCCTGAAGGAAAAAATCAACAGCCCGGCTATCCTGCCAAAAATCCCCAGGATCATCGCCTCGTTTCAGGATGCAGTATTAACCGACCTGAGCCTGGAGCAACTCACTCAGCTTGCCTGTCTGGCGCCCAAATTATCTCGAGAAAACCTGCTTTTCGGCAGTCTGCCTCAGGAAATCCTCTCGCCCAGCCGTATCTACAGTCCGCAGCAGAAGGGGTATGTCTATATTCTGGAGGCTGATTACGACGTCATCCGGGATTACATCGCCCAATTCGTGGCTGGCACCTATCCGAACACACCCCAGGAGTCAACCTGCCCCTGATCAACCTATCAGACACTGATTGGTCCTTTCAAATGAATTCACAATCTCCCCTGGATATTCCGGCGTTATTAAGACGATATCAACTGCGCCCCAGTCATGCTTTGGGTCAAAATTTTCTGGTGGATGAAACCGGTTTGGACAAAATCATCGCTGCGGCGGAGATTTCCCCCGAACAGAACGTCCTGGAAATTGGGGCAGGGGTGGGCAACCTGACCCGCCGACTGGCGACTCGGGCGCGCCAGGTGGTTGCCGTGGAGCTGGATCAACGCCTGATTCCGCCGCTGCAGGAGATGCTCGAGGGTTTCACCAATGTTGCCCTCATCCAGGGAGATATCCTTGAATTGAACATTTCGCAGATTATTCAATGGACGCCATACCTGGTAGTTGCCAATATTCCGTATTACATCACCTCGGCGGTGATCCGCCATCTGCTGGAGAACAATCCGCCGACTCTCCGCCTGGTTCTGACCGTGCAGCGCGAGGTGGCAGAGCGCATCTGCGCTCAGCCCAATGAGATGAGCCTGTTAGCCCTCAGCGTGCAGGTTTACGGACGCCCCCAAATCAAAGCTGTCATCCCGGCAGGCGCGTTTTACCCTCCCCCT